>CAUJIL010000069.1 GCA_963204845.1 Pseudomonadota bacterium
ATTCGAGCCCGTGCGAGGCTTCCCAGACCCGGTCTGTCGCGGGGCGCCCGCCGCGTATGCAGCGAATCACCACGTACAGGAAGATCAGCTGCGAGAAGCCGGTGACGTACGCGCCGATGCTCGACAGCATGTTGAAGTCCGCGAACTGCAGCGCGTAGTCGGGGATGCGGCGCGGCATGCCGGCAAGGCCGACGAAGTGCATCGGGAAGAACGCGAGGTTCACGCCGATGAAGGTCAGCCAGAAATGCGCCTTGCTGAGCGTCTCGTCGTACATGTGGCCGGTCCACTTCGGCAACCAGTAGTAGACGCCGCAGTAGATCGAGAACAGCGCGCCCTGGACCAGCACGTAATGGAAATGCGCGACGACGAAGTAGGTGTCGTGGTACTGGAAGTCGAGCGGCGCCATCGCGAGCATGATTCCCGAGAAGCCGCCGATCGTGAACAGCACGATGAACGCGATCGCGAACAGCATCGGCGTCTCGAAGCTGAGCGAACCGCGGAACATCGTGGTAACCCAGTTGAACACCTTCACGCCGGTCGGCACCGCGATCAGCATCGTCGCGTACATGAAGAACAGCTCGCCGGCGATCGGCATGCCGACCGTGAACATGTGGTGCGCCCACACGATGAAGCTCAGGAACGCGATCGAGGCCGTCGCATAGACCATCGAGGTGTAGCCGAACAGCGGCTTGCGCGCGAAAGTCGGCAGCACCTCGCTGATCACGCCGAAGGCCGGCAGGATCATGATGTAGACCTCGGGATGACCGAAGAACCAGAACACGTGCTGGAACAGCACCGGGTCGCCGCCGCCGGCGGCGCTGAAGAAGCTGGTGCCGAAGTGGATGTCGAACAGCATCATCGTGACCACGCCGGCGAGCACCGGCATCACGGCGATCAGCAGGAAGGCGGTGATCAGCCAGGTCCAGGCGAACATCGGCATCTTCATGTACGTCATGCCGGGTGCGCGCATGTTGATGATGGTGGCGATCACGTTGATCGCGCCCATGATCGAGGACATGCCCATCAGGTGCACGCCGAAGATGAAGAACGTGACCGAGGACGGCGCGTACGCAGTCGACAGCGGCGCGTAGAACGTCCAGCCGAAGTTGGGGGCGCCGGCCTCGCTGAAGAGCGTCGCGACCAGCATCGCGAACGCGAACGGCAGGATCCAGAAGCTCCAGTTGTTCATGCGCGGCAACGCCATGTCGGGCGCGCCGATCATCAACGGGATCATCCAGTTGGCGAGTCCCACCCACGCCGGCATGATTGCGCCGAAGACCATCACCAGGCCGTGCATGGTCGTCATCTGGTTGAAGAATTCCGGCTTCACGAACTGCAACCCGGGCTGGAACAGCTCGGTGCGGATCACGAGCGCGAACAGGCCGCCGACGATGAACATCGTGAAGCTGAACCACAGGTACAGCGTGCCGATGTCCTTGTGGTTGGTCGTGAACAACCAGCGCCCGATTCCTTTCGCCGGGCCGTGGTGATCTGCTGCCATGTCGCTGTTCCTCGAATTATTCGGATTGTTCGAAGCGGGCGACGTCGCTCGGCTGCACCATGTCGCCGGTGTCGTTGCCCCAGGCATTGCGCTCGTAGGTGATCACCGCGGCCAGGTCCGCGTGCCCGAGCTGGGCGGCGAAGGCTGCCATCGCGGTGGCCGCCTTGCCGTTCAACACGATGTCGAGGTGCTGCTCGAGCGGACCGGTGGCGATCGCGCTGCCCTTCAGCGCCGGGAACGCCGGCGGCACGCCCTCGCCGTTCGGCTGGTGGCAGGCCGCGCAGCTGCGCGCGTAGACCGCTTCCCCGCGCTGCATCAACTCGTCCATCGTCAGCGTCTGCGCGGCCAGCGCACGTTCCTGCTCGGCGCGCGCGCGGCGCGCACCCAGCCAGCTCTCGAACTGCTGCTCGTCGACCACCTCGACCACGATCGGCATGAAGCCGTGGTCCTTGCCGCACAGTTCGGCGCACTGCCCGCGATAGGTGCCGGTGCGCTCGACCCGCGTCCAGGTCTCGTTGATGAAGCCGGGAATCGCGTCCTTCTTGACGCCGAGCTGCGGCACCCACCACGAATGGATCACGTCGGCGGCAGTGACCAGGAAGCGGACCTTCCTGCCGGCCGGGATGACCAGCGGTTCGTCGACCTCGAGCAGGTAGTTCTCGCCCTTCGGTGGGACCTGCTGCACGCCGATGGTGTCCCAGGATTCGCGCGGGGTGGACAGCGAGGAGAAGAACGCCACCCCCTGGTCGAGGTACTCGTATTTCCACTTCCACTGGTAGCCGGTGATCATCACGTCGAGCTCGGCCTCGTCGGCGTCGTAGATCGACAGCAGCGTGTTGGTGGCGGGCGCGGCGAACGTCAGCAGGATCAGGAACGGGGCGATCGTCCACGCGACCTCGAGGGGGGTGCTCTCGTGGAAGTTCGATGCCACCGCGCCCTTCGACTTGCGATGCGCGAAGATCGACCAGAACATCACGCCGAACACCACCACGCCGATCGCGACGCACACCCACAGCGTGTACATGTGCAGATCGTAGATGGCCTGGCTGACGGTGGTCACACCCGGACTCAGGTTGATCGACGAAGCGGGCTGCTCGGCGGCCTGCGCGTGGCCGGCGCACGCGAGCACGATGCCTGCGAGCGCCCGCCTGCCTCGACGTCTGGATTCGGACAGCATGCTCCGGGGTCTCCTTTCTTGTTGGATCGAGTCCGCGCCGCGCAAACGGCGCCGAATCCCGCAATCCGACCCGGGAGAGCACTGCTATGGTGTCGAGGTTATCGCCACCGGTTCGGGTCGGCAGCGGCAGTTATAGACGATTACATTGATCCAGATCAATGTGTCGCTGTGAATATTCCGCGGTTCACGGATCGACGAACCGCACGGCCTGCGTGTCGTCGGCCGTCTGGCCGAGTCCGCGCGCATATTCCGGGCTGCCCGGTGCGGCGTCACGCGCACGGCTGTCACGGAATCCGCAGGCTACGCATTCACAAACCATCTGCGCGTCGTCGGCGGCCACGAACAGCTTGTCGACGCCGCCGCACGACGGACATACCGCCCCGGCAATGAACCGGCGTGCCGCGCTCATGGTGCTCGTTCCCCTGTGTCGTTCGCGTGCAGATCGAGTTCCCAGTAGACCACATCGTCGAGCGGGTTGTCGTAATACGCGGCGCAGCGGCGAAAACCGAGGCTGGTATACAGCGCCATCGCCTCGCGCAGCCGTCCCAGCGTGTCGAGCCGCATCGCGCGGTGGCCCGCGGCACGCGCGGCTGCGATCGCGGCGCACGCCAGTGCCCGTCCGGTGCCGCCGCCGCGATACGCCGGGCGCACCCACAGCCGCTTCATCTCGCAGGCGCCGTCGCCCAGCGGACGCACGGCCACGCAACCCGCGGGCTCCTCGCCACAGCAGGCGAGCAACAGTGCTCCGGCCGGCGGGGCGTAGTCGCCGGGGAGGGTTGCCAGTTCGGCCTCGAAACCCTGGAAACACAGATCCACGCCCAGCCACTGCCGGTATTCCCGAAACAGCGTCGCCGCGATCGCGTGGTCGGCAGCGCCGGCCGCGGTGCGGATGCGCACGCCGCGGCGCAGGTCGCGGACGAGTTCGCCGGTCGAAGGGCGCACGCCGCGCCACAGCAGGAAGGCCTCGGCCGCCTGTTCGACCAGCATGCCCAGGCCGTCGGCGCAGGCACGCGCGCCGGACGCGGCGGCGCGCGCGAGGAACGGCGTGGGCCCGTCGGCGTAGGCCATGTCGTAACAGGCCACACCGGCGAGCAGCGTCTCGGGCACCGGCGGTACCTCGTCGTGCAGGCTGGCGCTGGTGCCGTTGATCACGAGGTCGAAGCGGCCGGCACCGGCGAGCGCGTCGTAGCCACAACCTCGGACCGGGCCCGCGTCACCGAATGCGATGGCGAGCTCCTGCGCGCGCGCGGGCGTGCGGTTCACGATCGTGATCGACGCCGGTGCCTGCTCCAGCAGCGGTCCCAGCACGCCACGCACGGCGCCCCCGGCACCGAGCAGCAGCACCCGCGCACCGGCGAGCGGCCAGCCGAGGTTGTGGACCAGGTCGCGCACCAAGCCCGGCCCATCGGTGTTGTCACCGTGGATCGCACCGTCGGCGATCCACAGCGTGTTCACGGCGCCGGCCTGCGCGGCGCGCGGGCTCAGGTGCCGGGCGAAACGGCAGGCATCGAGCTTGAACGGCACCGTCACGTTCATGCCCTTGCCGCCGTCGGCGAAGAATTGGTGCGCGGCCCGGGCGAAGCCACCGAGCGGCACCAGCAGCCGCCGGTACTCCATGTCCTGGCCGGTCGCGAGCGCGAAACGCGTGTGGATCAGCGGCGAGCGCGAATGCGCAACCGGGTTGCCGGCAACGACGTAACGGTCGCTCATAGCAGATCGTCCGCGTGCTGCCGTCTCATACCCACTCCCTGGGCTGCAGGAAGTCCGCGAGCAACCCGGCCTCCGGGCTGCCCGGTTCGGCGTGCCAGTCGTAGTCCCAGCGCACCAGCGGCGGCAGCGACATCAGGATCGACTCGGTGCGCCCGCCCGACTGCAGGCCGAACAGGGTGCCGCGATCGTGCACCAGGTTGAACTCGACGTAGCGCCCCCTGCGGTACAGCTGGAAATCGCGCTCGCGCTGCCCCCAGGGCAGCGGGGCACGCCGCTGCACGATCGGCGCGTAGGCGTCGAGGTACGAGTCCCCGACGGCACGCAGGAATTCGAAGCAGCGCGCAAAACCCCCGTGGTCGAGGTCGTCGAAGAACAGCCCGCCGATGCCTCGCGGCTCGCCGCGATGCTTCAGGTAGAAGTATTCGTCGCACCAGCGCTTGAAGCGCGGATGCACCCCGGCGCCGAACGGTTCGCAGGCTCGCCGCGCGACCCGGTGCCAGTGCTCGCAGTCGTCCACGAAGCCGTAGTACGGCGTCAGGTCGTAGCCGCCGCCGAACCACCAGACCGGCTCCTCGCCGGGCCGCGTGGCCACGAAGCAGCGCACGTTCGCATGCGAGGTCGGCACGTAGGGATTCAACGGATGCACGACCAGCGAGACACCGGTGGCCGTGAAGGCCCGGCCGGCGAGCTCGGGCCGGCGCGCGGTGGCCGACGCCGGCAGCGCAGTACCTTCGATGCGCGAGAAGTTCACGCCGGCCTTCTCGAACACGCGCCCGCTTTCGAGCACGCGCGTGATACCGCCACCTCCGGCAGCGCGCTCCCACACGTCCTCGCGAAACCGCACCTCGCCATCGAGCGCCTCCAGTCCGGCGCACAGCCGGTCCTGCAGTTCGCGCAGGTAGCGCTCCACCGCCTCCACGTCGACCATGGTCCCGTTCGTCCCCCTTCGGTGCTGTCCGGTGCAGATTACCGCCGCTTCAGCCGGCGCGCAGCTCACGGCCACTCACGGCGTCACGGATCGCGCTGGGCCCGCGCCGCCCCCCCAGTCGCCCGGGCAGCAGGTAATCGATGCCGGCGCGGAAATAACGTCGCACCGCCAGCGCACTGGACGCTGCCGCGCGTCCCTGGAGGTTCGCCGAAGTGGACAACAATGGCCCACCAAATGCCTCACAAAGGGCAGCAAACTGGTAGTGATCGCTTACACGCACAGCGACGCTGCGATCCCTGCCGGTGATCCAGCGCGGCACATCGTCCGGCGCCGGAACGATCCACGTCACGGGCCCTGGCCAGCTGCGCAGGACGCTCGCGCGTTGCGCGTCGGCGAGCCGCTGCAGCAGCGGTAGCGCCTGCGGCACACTGCCAGCAACGAGGATGAAACCCTTGTCCGCGCGCCTGCCCTTGAGCCGCAGCACCCGCGCCACGGCAATCGGATCGGCAGGATCGCAGGCCAGCCCCCAGACGCCTTCGGTGGCGTGCGCGATCACGCCGCCGGCGCGCAGCGCGCGCACGGCGCGCTCGAGGTGCAGGCGGTTCAACGGTGGCACCGTATCGCTCCGGGGTGTGGCAGGGCAACTTAGCCCAAGCGCACCGGCCTCACAAGCCACCGCGCGCCGGTCGCCGCCAGAGGAGGCTGCCGTGCTCAACGGGTGCGCACGTAACCTTCGCCACCGCTGGCGATCATCCCGCGCAGTTCGAGCCGGACCAGCGCGGCAGTGCACGCGGCGACGGCAAGTCCGCTGCGGCGCACGATCGCATCGGCCGGTGTGGCCACGAAGTCAGTCGCCTCGAGCACCCGCAGTTCATCGGCGTCCGGCCCGCCCGGCGACTCCCCGGCAGGCGGCACCACCGCGGCGGGCAGCGGTGCCGGTGCCCGGAAGCGGTCGCCCAGCGCGCGCAGCACGTCCTCGGCGGTCTCGACCAGTGCGGCGCCGTTGCGCAGCAGTTCGTGGCAGCCACGGCTCTGGCGGCTGCGCACCGGACCCGGCACGGCCATCACCTCGCGGTCCTGCTCGAGCGCACAGCGCGCGGTCAGCAGCGAACCGCTCGGCAACGCCGCCTCGACCACCAGCACACCCAGACTCAAGCCGCTGACGATCCGGTTGCGGCGCGGAAAGTTGCCCGGCTCGGGGCGGGTGCCGGGCGGGAACTCACTGACCAATGCTCCGCCGCCGTCGATCAGAGCGGATGCGAGTCGCCGGTGGCGCGCCGGGTACACGTGGTCCGGTCCGCAACCGAGCACCGCGATGCTGCGCTCGCCGGCATCGACCGCGCCCTGATGCGCCGCGGCGTCGATGCCGATCGCAAGCCCGCTGGTGATGGTGAGCCCATACTTCGCGACGGCGCCTGCGATCTCGTGTGCCAGTTCACGCCCGGCGAACGTCGCACCGCGACTGCCGACGACCGCGAGCTGTGGTGTGGATAGCACGCCGAGCGCGCCTCTGACGAACAACAGCGGGGGCGGGCACGCAATATGGCGGAGCATTGCGGGATAGTGAGCACTGGCCAACGTCAGCACCGCGACCTGTTCGCGTGCCAGCCAGTCACAGACCGTGACGCTGCGCGCGGCAGGTTTGCCGTGCAACGCCAGCAGTTCCGCGATGGCCTCCTCGCGCAGTCCGAACGGACGCAGGCGCTCAGGACCCAGCTCCAGCGCGGCGGCGGCCGACCCGGCCAGCGCCTGCATCTTCATTACCGTGGCGGGCCCGACTCCGGGCAGGGCCAGCAGGGACAACAGGCAGCGGATCTCGTGCTGTTCGGACATGGGGCGACCTCCGTGTCGCGCTGGCGCCGGCATCCTGCCGGCGCGGGGGGCGGGCCGCGGGCCCGCGTGGTATCAGGGGTTGGAAACCTGATCGCTGACGCGTAACGGCTGGGTGGCGTTCAGCACCAGCCCGTAGCTCATCTTCTCGAACACGCGGAACACCATCAGCACGCCCGCGTGCGCGGACGGCAGACGCAGCAGTTCCTTGGTGACCGGATCGCGCACCAGCTCGCCGGTCCTGTGGATCGCCAGCACATTGCCTTCTTCCAGACCGTCGCGCGCGCCGCGGTTCAGAATCACGACATCGAGGCGGCCGACATTGGTGACCCCGCTCTCGACCGCGATGATCGTCCCTTCGATAGGTTCATCGGGTGCACTCGGATAGAAGGTCGCGGTGATCTTCTGCTCGACCGCCGGCAACAGGCGGTCCATTACGCGCATCTCCTCGCCGCTGCGCTCGATCGAGAGCGTGCCGATGCCTTCCTCGACGGTCAGCAGGCGGCCACCACCGATATCGAGCGCCTCGCGACCCAGCACCTCGCCAGTCGCGGGATCGGTGAACAACTGGCCGGCGCGGAATACGCCGAAGTTGACCTCGCCGTCCGGGAATTCGCCGCGCGCGTGCAACTGATCGCCGGCGCCGGTGATCACGTGCCCGTGGGCGCCAGCGATCACGTACGGCGCGGACTGCAGTGCCTCGGGCTCGACGATACGGCTGCGGGTCAGGAAGGCACTGATTTCCTCGAGCGGGATCGCGGGAATCGCTTCGTCACGCGCGCTGGTGCGGACCTGCGGACCAAGCTTCACGACGCCACCGGCGCCGCGGTTCAACAC
Organism: Pseudomonadota bacterium; assembly: GCA_963204845.1. Lineage (GTDB taxonomy): Bacteria > Pseudomonadota > Gammaproteobacteria > Pseudomonadales > UBA5518 > UBA5518. The sequence goes on from CAUJIL010000069.1 coordinate 7,984, forward strand.
GAGGCGCGGCTGGCCGTCGACGTAAACCAGCGTCAGGCGGTCGCCGGGGTAGATCAGGTGCGGATTCTCGATCTGCGGGTTGGCGTGCCAGATCTCCGGCCACAGCCACGGCTTGGTCAGGAACCGGCCCGAGATGTCCCACAGCGTATCGCCACGCTGCACGATGTATTCGTCCGGGTGATCGTCGCGCAGCAGTCCGGCGTCGGCCGCGAGGAGCCGCGTCGCGAGCAAAGTGCCGGCAAGCACACCAACAAAAAACTTTTTCATCGCGTTGTCCCTGCGCCGATCAGCGGCCCCCGGACATGGCCGCGCCGGGGTCCGCTGAAGTGTAGCCAAAGCTGGCCAAATTGCGTATAGAACCCCGGCTGCGCGGGCACCGCCCGCCGCTTCGGGTAGACTAGCGGCCGGAATTCGCCCGCTGCCGTGACGGGGATCACGGCACGACGATTCTCATCGCGGCAACCCGGACACGATCGGACCATGGCACTCCTCGACATCCTCGAGTTTCCCGACCGCCGCCTGCGCACCATTGCGCGCCCGGTGGAGCATTTCGACGCCTCGCTGCAGCAGTTGATCGACGACATGCTGGAAACCATGTACGCCGCGCCCGGCATCGGGCTGGCGGCGACCCAGGTCAACGTGCACAAGCGCGTCGTCGTGATGGACGTCTCGGAGAGTTGTGACCAGCCGCTGGTGCTGATCAATCCCGAGGTGGAAGTGCTCGCCGGCGGCAAGCGCGAGTACACCGAGGGCTGCCTGTCGGTGCCCGGTTTCCACGAACCGGTACAGCGTCCCGAGAACATCGTGGTGCGGGCCTTCGATCGCGACGGCAAGCCGTTCGAGCTGCGGCCCGACGGACTGCTCGCGGTCTGCATCCAGCACGAACTGGACCACCTGGACGGCAAGCTGTTCGTCGATTACCTGTCGCAGCTGAAACGCCAGCGCATCCGCAGCAAGCTGGAAAAGCTGCACCGTCAGCCGGCCTGAGCGCGCACCATGAGCACTTCGCCATTGCGCTGCGTGTTTGCCGGCACCCCGGAGTTCGCCGCGACGATCCTGCAGGCCTTGCTGGCCTCGCCGCTGTGTCGCATCGAGGCCGTCTACACCCAGCCCGATCGTCCCGCCGGCCGCGGCCGCCAGTTGCAGCCGTCGGCGGTCGCCCGGGTCGCGGCAACGCAGGCGATCGAGGTGCGGCAACCCGCTTCGCTGAAGGGCGCGGACGAACAGGCCGCGCTCGCCGCGCTGCAGCCTGACCTGATGATCGTAGGTGCCTACGGGCTGCTGTTGCCGCCGGCCGTACTCGCGGTTCCGCGCCTCGGCTGCATCAACGTGCACGCCTCGCTGCTGCCGCGCTGGCGAGGCGCGGCGCCGATCGAGCGCGCCATCGAGGCCGGCGATGCACTCACCGGGGTCACGATCATGCAGATGGACGCCGGACTCGACACCGGCGCGATGCTGTTGCAGCGCGACTGCGCGATCACCGACGACGACACCGGCGGTTCGCTTCGCGAACGCCTCGCGACGCTGGGCACCGCCGCGTTGCTGGAGGCGCTCGCGCTGCTGGCGGACGGCCGCCTGCGCGCCGAGGCGCAGGACGGCTCCCTCGCGACCCAGGCGCCGAAGCTGCGCCGCGAGGAGGCCGCGCTCGACTGGACGCAGCCCGCGGGGGTGCTGGCGCGGCGGGTGCGCGCCTTCAATCCCGCGAACATCTGCCAGACCACGGTCGCCGGCGAGGTACTGCGCATCTGGTTGGCGGAAGCAGCGACGGCCGCGCCCGCGGGTCGCCCCGGAGAGATCCTGGCCACCGCGCGCGACGGCATCGTGGTCGCGTGTGGACAGGGGGCGCTGCGGCTCACGCGGCTGCAACTGCCCGGCGGCAAGCCGATGGACGCGGCGGCGCTGCTGAACGGGCATGCCGCGCGGTTCCGTCCCGGAACCGTGCTCGGCAGCGCGGCGGGCAACTGAGATGCCGCGCGTACGGGCGGCGCGTGCGATCGCCGCGGTGATCACCGGGGAGAGCACGCTCGACGAGGCGCTCGAGCGCCACGCCGCGCGACTCGAAGGACGTGACCGCGCGCTGGCGCGGGAAATCGCCTTCGGTGTCTGTCGCCGCTATTTCGAACTCGACGCGCTGCTCGCGCAGTTGCTGCAACGCCCGCTCAAGGCGCGCGACGCGGACCTGCGCGCGCTGCTGCTGGCAGGCCTGTACCAGCTGCGCCACCTGCGCGTGCCCGATCACGCAGCGGTCAGCGAGAGCGTTGCCGCCTGCGTGACGCTCGGCAAGGGGTGGGCGCGCGGACTCGTGAACGCGGTGCTGCGCGCGCACCAGGCGCGGCGCGCGGAACTCGAGGCCCGGCTCGACGAGGCCGAGCGCCTCGCGCATCCGCGCTGGCTGATCGACGCGCTGCGCGCGGACTGGCCCGCGGACTGGGAAGCGATCGTCGCGGCGAACAATGCGGCGCCGCCGCTCACCCTGCGCGTGAATGCCGCGCGCACCAGCCGCGCGCAGTGGCTCGCCGAGGCCGAAGCCGTGGGCATCGTGGCACATCCCTGCGCGCTGGCCGAGGACGGCGTCACGCTGGCCGAGGCGAGCGAGGTCGCGCGCATTCCCGGCTTCGCCGACGGGCTGGTCAGCGTGCAGGACGAAGGCGCGCAACTCGCGGCCACGCTGCTCGGATGCGGCGGCGGCCAGCGTGTGCTCGATGCCTGCGCCGCACCGGGCGGCAAGGCCTGCCACCTGCTCGAACGCCACCCCGCGCTCAGGCTCGGCGCGCTCGACGCAAGCGCCGCCCGCCTCGAGCGCGTGCGGCAGAACCTGGCGCGCCTCGCGCTCGAGGCGACGCTGCTGCACGGCGATGCCGCCGACCCGGCGGCCTGGTGGGACGGCGAACCGTTCGCCCACATCCTGGTCGATGCGCCGTGCTCGGGAACCGGCGTGATCCGGCGCCATCCCGATATCCGCATCCTGCGCGACGCCAAGCAGGTCGCGGCGGCCGCGGCGCTGCAACGCCACATCCTGCGCGGTCTGTGGCCGTGCCTGGCAACCGGTGGCCGACTCCTGTACGCCACCTGTTCGGTTCTCGCATGCGAGAACGAAGGAGCCATCGCGGACTTCCTGGCCGCCACCCCGGATGCGCGCGAGATCGATACCGGTGTCAGTTGGGGCCAGGCGCGGGCGCACGGGCGCCAGCTGCTGCCCACAGCCGACCGGCACGACGGTTTCTACTACGCGCTGCTGGTCAAGGACGGCGGGCGCGAACTGGCATAGAGCCGCGGTGCGCCGGGCGGACGGCGCGCGAAGCGGCGGTACTCCCACTGGTACTGTTCGGGCGCACGGCGTACCAGGCGCTCGACCGCGGTGTTGAGGGCGCCGGCGGCGCGCACCGGATCCGCGTCGGCAAGCGCCGCGTCGGTCGCCTCGAAGCGAATCACGAAGCCGTCGCGACGGCGCTCGCAGGCACCCATCACGCAGCCACTGCCGGTGCGCCGCAGCAGGCCGGCGACGATCGTCGGCGTGAACGCCGGAATGCCGAAGAAGTCCGCGAACACGCCGCCCGACTCGTCGGGCTGCTGGTCGGGCAGCACGAACAGCGTCTCGCCGGCGTGCAGCGAGCGCAACAGTTGCGCGACGCCCGCGCGCGTGGCCGGTGCCATCCGCGCGCCGCTGCGCGCACGCCCGGTAAGCGCCGCCTCGGCCAGCGCGCCCTGACGGGCCTCGCGGTAGAGCGCGGTCAACGGACCGCGCGCGGCCAGGAACTGCCCCAGCACTTCCCAGTTGCCGAAATGCGGCACCAGCACCAGCACACCCTTGCCTGCGTGCGCAGCGCGCTCGAGGTGTTCGATGCCCTCGACCGCGCGCAGCCGGCGCTGCCAGCGCACGGCCGGCCCGCGCCACGCCAGCC
>CAUJIL010000070.1 GCA_963204845.1 Pseudomonadota bacterium
CGCGCGGACGGTGTGCGCCGAGGGCTTCTGCGCGCTGGCGAACACCACCTTGCCGAGGCGCGGGGCGGGTTCGGGCCGGGAGAGCGTGTGGGTGTAACGGTAGGTGCTGGCGCCGGCCAGCAGCGCGAGCTGCAACGCCAGCTGCGCGTGGTCGCGAACGCCGGTGGCGAGGTCGTCGAGCAGGAAGCTGGCATCGGTGGCACCGCTTGCCTGCAGCGTGCCGAGTGCGTGCTGCAGCGCCCTGCGCAGCGCCGTGGTGTCGAGCTTGCGCGGATCTCCGCAGCCGAGCAGCAGCACGCGCGCGGCGGCAATGCCTGCCGGTTCGTGCACCAGCAGGCTCTTGCCTACGGCGCCCTTGAAATGCTCGCTGTGGATGCGCCGTGTCAGCGCGCCGCCGGTAGCGCGATCGACGATCGCGGTGAGCGCGCCCGGTTTGCCGCCCTCGTTCACCGGCAGCACCAGGCAGGCGCAACGTTCCGCCGCTGCGTCCTTGACGTGTCGGGTCGTGATCTCCATGGCAACTCCTGCGTGTCCATGCGCCTGGGGTCGGCGGCGGATTATAACCGGGGGTGATGGCTCAGCGCTGTTTCGGGAGCAGCACCACGCGCGTGCCGGAGCAGCGGTCGTGCCAGGTGCAGCCTTCGCGGTCGATCAGCGCCCACCAGTAGCCGGCGCCCAGCGCGAGCAGCGACACGCAGGCCCAGCCGAGGCGCAGCAGAGCCTGGCGCCAGGTGATCGCGTCGCCTGAAGGCTGCTGCACGCGCAGCCGCCAGGTCTGCATGCCAAGCGTCTGGCCCGAGCGGGTCCAGAACCAGCCGAAGAACAGCACGATCGTCAGCGCCAGCGTCAGCTGCAGCGGCAGACCCGAGACGGCGGCCCGACCACTTGCCCTGATCGTGTCGGATCCGATCACTGCCGAGCGAATCGCGATGCCCGCGCCGGTGACTGCTCCCAGGACGGGTATCACCAGAAAGCTGTCGTAAAGCATGGCCGCGAGGCGTCGCGCCAGTCCGGGGCTTGCAGTTTCGGTCGGATCGGATGGATCGGTGCTCATGCTAGTATCGCGCCGGCGTCGGGTACTCACCGCGCCCGTGGCTGGCGGGCGGGAACCGGCGCACGTTACCAAAAGGTAAGCGCGGCGCAAAACGCCGTTTAGTCCCTGCCCGGCAGAATTCCCGCCATCGGAAGCCGGGCCGGGGGATACAGGGATGGGAATGCAGGCGGCGCTGCGGCGTGTCCAGGGGGCCAACGAGATGCGGATTCTGGTGATCGAGGACGATGCCAGTGTGCAGGAATACATCGTGCGTGGCCTGCGCGAGAGCGGGTTCACGGTCGACCAGGCCTGCGACGGCAAGCAGGGCCTGCTGCGCGCGAGCACCGAGGATTACGACGCGCTGGTCGTCGATCGCATGCTGCCCGGCATGGACGGGCTGTCGATCATCCGCACGCTGCGCGGTGCCGAAAACCACACGCCGGCGCTGATCCTCAGCGCGCTCGGCGAGGTCGACGATCGCGTGAAGGGGCTGAAGGCCGGTGGTGACGACTACCTCGTGAAGCCGTTCGCGTTCGCCGAACTGCTCGCGCGCATCGAGGTGCTGCTGCGGCGCAAGGACGCCTCGTCGGCGGTCACGCGACTGCGTGTCGCCGATCTCGAGATGGACCTGCTGTCGCACAAGGTGGTGCGCGCCGGACGCCCGCTGAACCTGCAGCCGCGCGAGTTCCGCCTGCTCGAGTACCTGATGAAGCATGCCGGGCAGGTGGTCACGCGCACCATGCTGCTCGAGAACGTCTGGGACTACCATTTCGATCCGCAGACCAACGTGATCGATGTCCATATCAGCCGGCTGCGGCAGAAGCTCGACAAGGAATTCGACCGACCGTTGCTCAAGACCGTGCGTGGCGCCGGATACATGCTCGATGAACCCGAGCCGGATCCTTCACGCTGAGACTTTCCGCTATGCCGTGCTGTACCTCACCGGGGTCAGCCTGGCGGTGTTCGTCGTGCTGGCGATCGGCTACGGCTGGGTCACGTTCGGCTATTTCCGCGACCTCAACGCCCTGATCGGTGCCGAGCAGGAGACACTCGAGCGCGTGCATGCCGACGGCGGCCGGGCCGCGACCGCCGCCGCGATCGGCGAGCGTGTGCAAGCGGCGGGCGTGCCGCGGTTGTTCTACCTGCTGGTCGATGCCGATGGTGGGAAGATCGCCGGGAATCTGTCCCGCTGGCCGGACCGCGTCGGCGAAGGCAAGGACTGGGTGGGGCTCGAGCACGCGCTGGAGGAGGTCACCGGAGCTCCGGCCGCGCTCGATTTCATCGGTTCCAGCAAGCGATTTTCCGACGGCTCGCGGCTGCTGGTCGCGCGCCACTACAAGGACATCAGCGAGTTCCTGCGCCTCGCGCTGACCGTGCTGCTGCAGGCGATGCTGGCGACGATCGTCGTCGGCGCGATCGGCGCCGCGCTGCTTTCGATGCGCCTCAAGCGCCTGATCAGCGAAGTCAACGACAGCATCGCCACGATCCTGGCCGGTGACCTGAGCCAGCGCATCCCGGTGCTCGAGGACAGCCGCGACGACGATTTCCGGCGCCTGATCGTCAATTTCAACCACATGCTCGATCGCATCGGGCAGCTGATGGCCAACCTGCAGCAACTGTCCGACAACATCGCGCACGATCTGCGCACACCGCTCACGCGCCTGCGCAACCGCATTGCCAGGCTCGAGTTCGACGACCGCGCGGCGCGCGGCGAGGCGGTGGCCGAGATGCTCCAGGAGTCCGACGACCTGCTGGTGACGTTCAACGCGCTGCTGCGCATCGCGCAGATCGAGGCCGGCGGCGCGCGCTCGGGTTTCGCGCCCACCGACATCGCGCTGATCGTGCGCGATGTCTGCGAATTCTACGAGCCGCTGGCGGCCGAGAAGCACCAGACGGTGCGCATCGATCTGCCGCCGGCGTGTCCCGGCGTGTTCGATCGCGACCTGCTGTTCCAGGCCTGCGCGAACCTGCTCGACAACGCCATCAAGTACGCGCCGCGCGACGGCCATATCGCCGTGACGATGCGCTGCGCGCCGGACGCCGTGGCAATCGAGTTCAGCGACGATGGTCCGGGAATCCCGCCGGCCGAACGCGAGCGGGTGTTCGAGCGTTTCTATCGCGTCGAGGCGAGCCGCAGCGGCTATCCCGGCAATGGTCTGGGGCTGAGTCTGGTGCGCGCGGTCGGCAATCTGCACGGGGGCACCATCGAACTCGGGGACAACGCGCCGGGCCTGCGTGTCGTGGTGCGCCTGCCGCGCCAGCCCGCGCGCAGCGAGGTCACGTCGGCGGCAGCAGTTCCAGCGCGCTGATGTCCGGCAGCGCTACCGGCGTCGCCGTGCGTGCCGGTTCGCCGAGCGGAGTGTTGGGCGGCGCCACCGTGAGGTGCGAGGTGTCGGGTGCCGCGGGGGGAACCGGCGCCTGCGGCGCGAGACGGGTGCCCGGTTCGGCCAGGCTGAGCCGGCTGGTGTCGGGCGGCGGTGGCGGCGCCGAGGGTGCAGCGGGGCGCAGATCCACTCCCGGTTCGGCCAGATCGATATGCGAGGTGTCGGGCGCGGTGGCCGTGCTGTGGCGGCGCTCGTGAGCAGCCAGTACCTCGGTGCCCGCCGGTGCCAGCGTGAGCGCATCCGTCGCCGGGGCCACTGGTCCCGCACCCGGCTCCGGCACGGCGGGTACGAGCATCGCGATCGCACCGGCACGCTCCAGCGCGGCGCGGTACTTCTGTGCCGTGTCGGCGTCCAGGCCGCGTTTCAGCATGTGCTTGCCGCCGTCGAGCAGGCGCTCGACGGTCTCCGGTGTCGTGCGGAACACCTGCACCAGGTTGCGGGCGACGGTCGCGCGCGCGACCCCCGGCGCCGTCTCGCCGCGGAACACGATGTCGAAGCGCTGTGGATCCATGGGCGGGCGAGCTCGCTCCGTGTGGCAGCCGTGACGGCGGGTTGCCTCGAAGTATATGTCAGCACGTGGCCGGTACACCTGCCGCTTTGGCATACTGTGCGCCCGTCCACGACGTCCACCCGGTTGCCCCGCCCGCGCATGAGTTACCAGGAAACCGCCGCCGAACTCGTTCCGACCCAGTTCGCCGCGTCGCTGGCGCGCATGCTCAGCGAGCGAGGCATCGATCCGGCGCAGTCGATGCGCGCCGCGGGCATCGGTTTCGACGTCCGTGACGCCACCGCGCCCGGTTACCGCAGCGAGATCCCGACGCTCGCCTACAGCCGCCTGTACCAGTCCGTGATGGCGGCGCTGCAGGACGAGAGTTTCGGTCTGCGCCGCGAGATGGGCATGAAGCCCGGCGCGTTCCGCATGCTGTGCTACACACTGCCCGGTTGCTCCGACCTCGGCCGTGCGATCCGTCGCATGATCGAATTCCATGAGGTGTTCTACGACGGTCGCCTGGCGCTGCGGCTCACGCTGGCCGGCGACGCGGCGCGCCTCGGCGTGGTCGTCGCGCCGGAGGCGCGCGCGGGGGACGATCCGCCGCCGCCGATGTCGGCCGCCGCTGCGGCCTGCGCGCTGTCGATGTGGCATCGCTTCTGCGGCTGGCTGATCGGCCACCCGTTGCCGCTCGCGCGCGTGGACCTCACCGGCAGCGCCCCGCCGCGGCTCGAGCGCTACGTGCAGCTGTTCAGTCGCGAGCCGGTGTTCGGCGCCACCACGCCATCGTTCGATTTCCCGGTCGAGTACCTGGCGTACCCGCTGGTGCACAACGAGGACTCGCTGCGCGACTTCCTGCGCACGGCGCCATACCAGTTGCTGATCATGCCGGCCGATCCCGGCCGCCAGAGCCTGGTCGACCAGGTACGGGCGCTGATCGGACACGATTTCAGCCGCGGTTTTCCCAGCTTCGAGCGCATCACCGACCTGCTGCACATGTCGGCCCCCACGTTGCGCCGACGTCTGAAGCGCGAGGGAACCACGTTCCAGGAGCTGAAGGACAGCTGCCGCCGCGAGGCCTCGATCGACTACCTGAACCGGCCCGAACTGTCGATCAACGATGTGGCCATCCTGATGGGCTTCACCGACCCGAGCGCGTTCTACCGCTCCTTCAAGAAATGGACCGGCATGACGCCCGGCGAGTACCGCGCCCAGGACCAGCGCTGATCCGCCGCGCGGTGATTGCAACTGTTAGCCCAAGTTGAATCGATATGCCATTGAGGGCGCGGGCGGCTCGGGTATGCTCTGCGGCCCGTAATCCGCGCGTTGCGTGCTGTCGGCGAAGCCGCCGCGAGCGCGCGGCAAAGCATCATCACCGGCGGAGTCCGACATGGCGCACGACGCACTGATTTTCGACGCGATCCGTACCCCTCGCGGCAGGGGCAAGGCGGGTGGCGCCCTCTACGAGGTCAAGCCGATCGATCTGCTGGTCAACCTCATGGAGGCGATGAAGGAGCGCAACGCGCTCGACACCTCGCGTGTCGAGGACCTGATCGTCGCCTGCGGCGAGCCGGTCGGCGAGCAGGGCCAGGACATCGCGCGCACCGCGGTGACGTATTCGAGTTGGGGCGAGGCGACCGCCGGCGTGCAGATCCACCGCTACTGCGCGGGCGGTCTGGACGCGGTGAACATGGCGGCCGCCAAGGTGATGGCCGGCACCGAGGACCTGGTCGCCGCCGGCGGCGTCGAGTCGATGTCGCGTCTGGGGATCGGTGCCAGCGGCGGCGCCCAGGGCGATCCCTGGGTCGCGATGCGCAACCTGTTCGTTTCCCAGGGCGTGGGCGCCGACCTGGTCGCGACGCTGAACGGCATCACCCGCGAGGACGTGGATCGCTACGCGCTGATGTCGCAGCAGCGCGCGGCCGCCGCGCGCGAGGAGGGTCGCTTCCGCTCGCTGCTGCCAGTACGCGACATGAACGGAGTCACCATCCTCGACCACGACGAACTGATCCGTCCCGCGACCACGCTGGAG
>CAUJIL010000071.1 GCA_963204845.1 Pseudomonadota bacterium
CGGCGCGTCCCTTCCCATGGGTACCGTGACCGCCTCCGCGCTGGCCGGCGTGCGGGTGCTCGAACTCGCTGGCGCCGAAGGTGCCTATTGCGGTCGCCTGCTGGCCGATCTGGGCGCCGAGGTGATCCGTCTCGAGCCACCCGGCGGCGATCCGTTGCGACTGCTCGGTCCGTTCCCGCCCGGGCGATCCACTGCGGGCTACGCCGAGCGTTACCTGCACGCCGGCAAGACCAGCCTGACGCTCGATCCTGAAGCCCACGCCGGCCGTGAACTGCTGCTCGAACTGGTGCGCGGCGCGGACCTGCTGGTCGAAACCCTGCCGCCGGGTCGGCTGGCGGCGCTGGGGCTGGGCTGGGAGCGCCTGCGCGAGCGCAATCCGGCGCTGGTGCTGACCTCGATCACGCCGTTCGGACAGCACGGGCCGCACCGCGACTACCCGGTGGCCGACATCGTCGCGATGGCGATGGGCGGCGCGATGATCGTCACCGGCGATCCCGCGGACCCGCCGGTGGTGCTGGCCTCGCAGCAGTCCTTCGTGGTCGGCTCCACGCTGGCCGCGGTGAGCAGCCTGGTCGCGCTGCGCCACGTGGCCGGCGGTGGCGCCGGGCAGCACATCGACATCTCGCTGCAGGAAGCGATGCTCGCGGCGACCAGCATCAGCGGCATCGGCAAGTGGCTCGACGACGGGTTGGTGCCCAAGCGCTTCGGCACCGGCACGTTCTCCTCGGTTCCTTCGGGCACCTATCCGTGCGCCGACGGCGAGATCTTCCTGATGATCAACCGGCCGCTGCACTGGAAGGCGCTGGCGCGCTGGGTGCACGAGACCACCGGCAACGAGGAGATCCTCGACCCGATGTTCGAGGGCCTCTCGCTGGTGCGCCAGCCGTACCGCGAACTGCTGGACATCTTCATCGGCGAACACACATCCCGCTTCACGGTCGAACAGCTCTACCGCGAGGCGCAGGAGCGGCACCTGGCGATGACGCCGCTCAATTCGCTGTGCGCCATGGTGCGTGACCGCCACCTCGCCGCGCGCGGTTTCTTCGTCGACGTGGCGCAGGCCGACGGCGGCACGCTGCGTTTCCCGGGGCCGCCGTACCGTTTCTCGCGCACGCCGGCGCGCATCGCGCACGGCGCACCGCTGCCGGGCGCGGGCGATGCGGCCGTGGCGCGCCTGCTCGCGGACCCGCCGCCCGCGGCACCCCGCACGCACGTCGCGCCGCCGGACGGTCCGCTGGCCGGGTTGCGGGTGCTCGAGTTCACGGCCGGGATGGCGGGGCCGTGGATCGGGCGTTTCCTCGCCTGGTGCGGCGCCGACGTGATCAAGGTCGAGTCGAAGGCCTATCCCGACGTGACCCGTCTCTACATTCCGCCGCGCGAACCCGAGCGCGGCATCCAGCCGCAGATGTCGCCGTGGTTCACCGACTGGAACGGCGGCAAGCGCTTCGTGTCGCTCGACCTCAGGAATCCGCGCGGCGCCGATCTGGCGCGCCGCCTGGCGGTGGCGAGCGATGTGGTGATCGACAACAACAGCAGCGGCGTGCTGGCCAAGCTCGGGCTGGGTTTCGATGTGCTCGAGCGGCTGAAGCCGGAGTTGGTGCTGTTCAGCAGCACCGGCTACGGCGACGCCGGTCCCGATCAGCACTACGTGACCTGGGGGCCGAACATCGAGACGTTGTCCGGGATCGCGACCATCTCCGGCTTCGCGCATCGTGCCGCGACGATGACGCAGTTCGCGTATCCCGACCCGCTCAGCGCGCTGTACGGGCTGGTGGCGATCCTGGCGGCACTGCGCCACCGTGACGCCAGCGGTCAGGGGCAGCGGATCGATCTGGCGCAGCTCGAGGCGACGGTGGCCTCGATCGGCCCGCTGGTGCTCGAGGCGCTCGCCGAGGACCGCGATCCGCCGCGGCTCGGCAACGCCGCGCGCACGCACGCGCCGCAGGGCTGCTATCCCTGCCTCGGCGAGGACCGCTGGTGCGTGATCGCGATCACCGACCAGGCGGCCTGGGAGCGCTTCTGCATCATCAGCGGCAACCGCGGCTGGCGCCACGATCCGCGCTTCGCCGACGTGGCGGCGCGCATCGCCAACGCGGGCGAGCTGGACCGCCTGATCGGCGCCTGGACCGCGACGCGTGATCGCTACGAGGTGATGCACCTGCTGGCGCGTGCCGGCATCGCGGCGGGCGTGGTGCAGGACGTCGAGGACCAGCTCGAGCGCGACGGGCACCTTGACGCACGCGGCTTCTTCGAACGCATCTATCACCACGCCAAGGGCATGGTGCTGGCGCCGGGGATCCCGCTCGGACTGGGCGGCACGCCGGGGCGCACGCGCGATGCCGGGCATGCGCGCGGGCACCACAACCGCGAGGTGTTCCGCGAACTGCTGGGACTCTCGGCCGCGGACTACGACGCGGAGCTCGCTGCCGGTGTGATCGAGGCGGAGGACGGGAAACCGTAGCGGCCGGGCGCTGTCCGCATCTGATACCGATTTGGCCGCTTCAGGTGTGCCGACGCAGTGATCGCCTGACGGCGCACCTCGTTACAATCGAACTTTACCGCACAAGCGCAGACAGGACGGGAGGTCGGCACCATGGACTTCGAGTTTACCGCTGAAGAACGCGAATTCATCCGCGAGGTCAAGGAGTTCCTGCGCGCGAACCACGACCCGCTCGTGATGGACGTCACGCGCGAGAACATGGCGCAGGTCTGCGATACGCCCGAGCGCCGGGCGTTCATGAAGAAGCTGGCCGCACGCGGCTGGCTGGGCATCACGTGGCCCAAGGAATATGGCGGTCAGGACGGCGAGGGTTTCTACGAATACCTGCTGAACGAACTGCTGTCGTCGGTGGGTGCGCCGCAGATCGGCAAGGGTGTGGGCATCATCGGCAAGACGCTGATCAAGGTCGGATCGGAGAAGCTCAGGAACGAGTTCCTGCCAAAGATCCTGAACGCCGAAGTGGAGTTCGCGGTCGGCTACTCCGAACCCTCGGCCGGATCGGACTCGGCCGCGATGCGCCTGCGGGCCGAACGCCAGGGCGACGGCTGGGTGCTCAACGGGCAGAAGATCTTCACCACCTCGGCGCACTTCGCCGACTGGTACTGGGTGGGAGCGCGCACCGATGTGGACGCGCCGAAACACAACGGCATCTCGTTGTTCCTGGTGCCGATGAACCATCCCGGCCTCACGATCCACCCGATGCCGACCATGGGCGGCGAGCGCACCAACGGGGTGTTCTTCGACGACGTCTACGTACCGGACGAGTACCGCGTCGGCGAGTTGAACAAGGGCTTCCAGTACATCGCCGAGGCGCTCGACATCGAGCGCTTCACGCTGTTCACGTTCGCTCCCATCCGCGGTCGCGTCGAGCTGCTGTGCGACTACGTGAAGACCGCCACGCGCGACGGCAAGCCGCTGAAGGACGACCCGGTGATCCGCCAGAAGGTCGCGCAGCTCGCCACCGAATGCGAGGTCGGCAAGCTGCTGGGCGTGAAGTTCGTGACCACCGCGATGCACTCGAACAAGACCCCGACCGTCGAGGCCTCGTGCTACAAGCTCTACGCCACCGAATTCTCGCTGCGCGTGGCCAACGCGACGATGGACATCGTGGGCCCTGGCGGGCAGCTCGCGCTGGGTACCGAGGAAGCGCCGCTCAAGGGCCGCGCCGAGAGCTGCTACACGTACACCGTGATCGACACCATCGGCGGCGGCTCCTCCGAGGTGCAGAAGAACATCATCACCAAGCGCGGTCTCGGCCTGCCGAAGAACTTCTGAGCGGAGAGCCGCGCGATGTCGTTCCTGGACGGATACAAGGTGCTCGACCTGGCCAGCGTGGGCCCGGCGGCGCGTGCCTCGCGCATCCTCGCCGACTACGGCATGGAAGTGATCAAGCTCGCGCCGGTGGCCGCCAAGGGCGGCAAGCAGACCGAGCCGGTCTACCACGCCTACGGCGCCGGCCGCGGCACGCGGCGCATCCGCGTGGATCTGGACTCGCCCGAGGGCCGCGCCACCGTCCACCGGCTGGTGAAGAGCGTGGACGTCGTGATCGAGAGCTTCCGTCCCGGCGTCGCGAAGCGCATCGGCGTCGGTTACGAGGAGCTGCGCACGCACAACCCTCGTATCGTCTACTGCTCGACCAGCGGTTACGGGCAGGACGGCCCGTGGTCGCAATGGGCGGGGCACGACATCAACTACCTCGCGATGGGCGGTTTCCTGCACTGCAGCGGGCGCGATGCCGAGGGGCGTCCCGGGATGCCGGGCGCGACGGTGGCCGACAGCGCCGGTGGCGGCATGCAGGCGGCGATGGCGGTGATGGCGGCACTGGTGAACCGGCTGCGCCGCGACGAGGGCGCGTATCTGGACGTGGCGATCACCGACGGCGTGCTGAACCTGACCTCGCTGTACATCGACGAGTACCTCGCCACCGGCGTCGAGACCGGTCCGGGGTCGACCCTGCTGACCGGCAAGTTCGCGTGCTACGGCATCTACGGCACGCGCGACGGCAAGGCGATCGCGGTGGGTGCCATCGAGACCCGTTTCTTCGGCAACCTGTGCCGTCTGCTCGGGCTCGAACAGTATGCGGCGCTGCAGTACGACGCCGCGCGCCAGGACGAGATCAAGGCGGCCATGCGCGCGGTGTTCCTGAGCCGCGACCGCGACGAATGGACTGCGCTGCTGGCGGGCGAGAACACCTGCGCGACGCCGGTGCTGGACATCCCCGAGATCACGCGCAGCGAGCACTTCGCGGCGCGCCACACCTTCATGCAGGCGCGCCATCCGGTGCACGGCGAGTTCCGCCAGCTGGGTCCCGTGCTCGCCGGCAACCCGCGCCAGCTGCCCGAACACCAGGCGGCGGCGGCCGGCCTCACCGACACCGACGCGGTGCTCGCCGCGGCGGGGTTCGAGGCGGCGGAGATCGCGCGGCTGCGCGCGAGCGGCGTCGTCGAGTGAGCGCGGCGCACCTACGGAGGAGCTGACGATGACAGACACGATTCCGGAGATTCCACCCGCGGTGCTCGCGCTGATCGGCGTGGAGCAGCACCCCGAGGAATCCACCTTCGCGATCGAGATGGGCTACGTCTACAACACCTGTGCCGCGGTGCAGAACGGCAACCCGCTGTTCTGGGAGGAGCCGGTCGCGCGCGAGCTCACGCACGGCTGGATCACGCCGCCGACGATGATGTCGGTGTGGTTCCGCCCGCACTACTGGACGCCCGGCGCGACCGGCGAGCGCCTCGCGCTGCAGGCGCACTTCGACCTCAAGCGCCTGCTCGACCTGCCGGAGGCGATCATCTCCGGCAACGAGACCGTCTTCGGCGAGCCCGTGCGCCCCGGCGACCGCCTGCGCGCGCACCAGATCGTGCGCTCGATCAGCCCGGTCAAGACCACCAAGCTCGGTCGCGGCCGTTTCTGGGTGATCGACCTCGAATGCTTCAACGATCGCGGCGAGTTCGTGGGCCGCGATTCCTACGACTGCTTCGGCTACCGGAGGAACGCATCATGAGCGCGTACCGGCTGCTGACCCTCGACCAGGTGAAGGAAGGCGACGAACTGCCTTCGCTGACGCAGCACGTGACCGCCACCACGGTGGTGCTCGGCGCGCTCGCCAGCCGCGACTGGCGCCCGATGCACCACGACCGCGACTTCGCGATCAACAGGAACGGCGTGCGCGATATTTTCATCAACACGCCGAACAACGCGGCGTGGTTCGAGCGCTTCGTCACCGACTGGACCGGTCCCAGGGGCCGGCTCGGACGGATGAAGTTCCGCATGAACGATTCGGTGTTCCCCGGCGACGACATGGTCCTCGGCGGACGCGTGACGGGCACCAGCATCGACGCCGCCGGGTGCGGCTGGGTCGAGCTGGACCTCGCGGTCTCGGTGCAGGGACAGGTCAAGACCTCGTGCCGGGCGCGCGTGGCGCTGCCCGTGGACGCCACCGACAACCCCTGGGACCGGCACGGCGACGGCTGGCAGCCCTGAGCGGCACCGGGCGCCCAGCGCATACCCCTTACAGCAGACGATTGAGCGAGGACAGGCAGCCATGGATTTGAACTTCACCGAAGAGCAGGGTCAATACCGTGACTTGGTGCGCGCAGTGTGCGACGAGCACAGCACCACGCGCGTGGTGCGCGACATGGAGAACGATGCGGTCGGAATTCCCGCGGGCCTGTGGGAAAAAATGAAGGAAACCGGCCTGCTCGGCATGATGCTGCCCGAGGAGTACGGCGGCATCGGGCTGAACACGGTCGACCGCGTGGTGATCTTCGAACAACTCGGTCGCGCGCTGGCGCCGGGACCGTTCTTCGTCAGCTCGGTGATGAGCGCGCTGGCGATCCTGAAGGCCGGCAGCGAGGCACAGAAAAGCGCGCTGCTGCCCGCCATCGGTGCCGGGGACCTGATCGTCACGCCGGCCTGGCTCGAACCCGATAACGGTTTCGGGCCCGAAGGCGTGCAACTGCGCGCGACGCCCGGGGGCGATGGCTATGTGCTGAACGGCGTGAAGCGCCACGTGCTGTACGCCCAGGCGGCGCAGAAGCTGCTGGTGCTGGTGCGCACCGGGGATGCCGCCGATGCGATCGACCTGCTGCTGGTCGACACCGATGCACCGGGCGTGACCCTGCAGCAGCAGAAGTCGATGGCCTCCGACACCCAGTACCGCATCGATTTCGCGAACGTCGCGGTGCCGGCCGCGAACCGCATCGGCGCCGCCGGCAGCGGCTGGGCGACGTGGAACGCCTGCATGCACGAAGGAATCATCCTGCTCGCCTCGTTCGCCGTCGGTGGCGCCGAACGCGCGCTCGAGATGACCGTCGACTACTCGAAGGGCCGCGAGCAGTTCGGCAAGCCGATCGGCGCGTTCCAGTCGCTGTCGCACTACATGGCCGACGGCTTCGCGATGATCGAGGGCGCCAAGGTGCTGGTGCTCGAGGCCGCGTGGGCACAGGACCGGGGCCGTTCGATCGCGCGGCTGGCGCCGATGGCGAAGCTGTTCGCGTGCAACACCTTCCGCGACGTGACCGCCAAGTGCGAGCAGATCCACGGCGGCTACGGTTTCACGCTCGAGTACGACATCCAGCTGTTCTTCCGCCGCGCCAAGCAGCAGCAGATCAACTGGTGGGATTCACGCTACCTGGAGCACCTGATCGCCGCCGAGGTGCTCGACGGCGAAGGGCGCACCATCGAGGACCTGTTCGAAGTCTGAACCCGCCGCGGCGGGTTATGATCACCGGTGGTCGTCGGGAGCAGGGGAGCCGTGGAATGAGCAGGGGTGCGCTGGCCGGGATCCGGGTCATCGATTTCGGACAGATGGTGTCGGCGCCGTTCTGCGCGCGGCTGTTCGCCGATTACGGCGCCGACGTGATCAAGGTCGAGCCGCCCGGGGGCGATGCGGCGCGTACCGCGGGGCCGTTTCCGGGCGACGTGCCGGACCCCGAGAAGAGCGGGCTCTACTTCATCACCAATACCAACAAGCGCGGTGTCACCTGCGACGTGGACACCGAGGCAGGCCGCGCGCGCTTCCTGCGCCTGCTGAAGTGGGCCGACCTGCTGATCGAGAACAACACGCCGGCGCAGATGAAGGCGTGGGGGCTCGATTACGCCACGCTCGCCGAGGTGAACCCGAACCTGGTCGTGGTCTCGATCACGCCCTTCGGCCAGACCGGCCCGTACAGCGGGTGGAACGGCTACGACCTGAATGCCTACCACCTCACCGGCGCGAGCAGCCGCTATTGCGGCCGTCCCGGCGAGATGCCGCTCGAGCACGGCACCTTCGCCGCCGACTACTACGGCGCGGTGGCCGCTGCCGCGTGGGCGATGGCGGCCGTCTACGGGCGCCGCCACACGCACGGCGGGCAGCACCTCGACGTCTCGAGCGCCGAGGCCATAGCCGCCACCTTCGTCGGCGGTCAGAACATCGGCTGCTACGCGCAGGACGGCAAGTTCGACAAGCGCACCGGCGTCGGCATGCCGCTCGGCGCGCCGGCCACCATCCTGCCCTGCAAGGACGGCCACGTGTGGATGCTCGCGCTCGAGCCGGGGCAGTGGAACGGAATACGCGCGGTGATGGGCAACCCCGAGTGGGCCGATCTCGATCTGTTCCAGGACATGTTCCAGCGGGCGCAGAATGCCGATTTCCTCTATTCCATGATCGAGGAATGGACGATGCAGCACGGCAAGCTCGAGATCATGGAGAAGTGCCAGGCGGCCGGCGCGCCGGTGGCGGCGGTGTTCACGGTCGCCGAGGTGCAGGCACATCCCCACCTCGAGGCGCGCGACTATTTCGTCGCCATCGAGCACCCGGTGCTCGGCACCGTGCGCACGCTGGGCGCGCCGTTCAAGCTG
>CAUJIL010000072.1 GCA_963204845.1 Pseudomonadota bacterium
TGTCCACCGTGGCCGGATCGCGCGTGCTGCGCGCGACCCAGACGAACACGGTGACGATCAGCAGCGTCGCGGCGATGAATCCGTACAGGATCGCCGACTGGGGACTGCGCAGGGCGGGCGCCGGCATGGGCGCCGTCGCCACGCCCACCGCGGCGCTCGCGGGACGCTGTTCGCTGACCTCTCCGATGTACGCGAACAGCGCGACGGCCTGTGCTTCGTCCAGCGCGAGATTCGGCATCACGATGCGGTTGTATCTTTCGTACAGCCGGACGGCCACCGGATCGCCGGCCGAGATCATCGCCTGCGGATCCGTCACGAAGCGCATCAGCCAGGCGCGCTCGCGGCGCGCGCCGACGTCGTGCAGGTCGGGGCCGATCCGGTCGCCCTCGCCGATGGTGTGGCACGCGGCGCATTTCTGCTGGAACAGCACCTCCCCGGATGCTGCGTCGGCGGATGCCGCGTCGTGCGTGAAGACGGCGAGCAGCAGGGCGATCAGGGGTGCTGCGTTGCGCATGGACGTTCTCCCGCGGCAGGTCGTTGCATGCCGTGAATAGCGCCGGGCGCTTACAAAGCGCTTACAGGGTTCGCGCCAGCCTTACGCACCGGCGCCCACTGCGGTACAGTGGCACCGCCGCCGGTGCTTCGCCGGCGCCGGAGGATGCATCGACGGACCCGCCATGCACATCACCCAGTTCACCGACTACGCGCTGCGCGCGCTGATCTACCTGGGCACCAACGACGAGCGCCGCGTCACGATCCAGGAAATCGCCGAGCGCTTCGACGTGTCGCGCAACCACCTGATGAAGGTGGTCAACGAGTTGATCCGCAACGGCTACGCCGAGGGCGTGCGCGGCAAGGGCGGCGGGCTGCGGCTGGCGCGTCCGGCCGGCGAGATCGTCGTCGGGGAGGTGGTGCGGCGCATGGAGCCGGGAATGGAACTGGTGGAGTGTTTCGGCTCCGGCTGCAAGTGCATCCTCGATCCCGAGTGCCAGCTGAAGTTCGCGCTGTCGCGCGCGCTCAGCGCCTTTCTGGCAGTGCTCGACGAGCTCACCCTGGCCGATATGCTCGGTGCGCAGGAGGAGGCCGTGCTACGGTTGGCTCCCGCGCCAGTACGCCGCAAGACCAAGCGCCTCGCCGCCGCTCGCGGCTGATCCTTCTCTCCCCGCCACACGCCTTCCCGTCCGGTCCGCGCCCGACCTGATCCTGGACACCGCGGGGCCGTGCCGGCCCGCGACGGCGGCTTCACCCCGGGGGGACGCCGTGAATACCTCCCTGTAGGCTCGAACGCCGCATCCCTGCGGCGTACGCCCCCCGGCGCGAAACCGCGCCCGCGTGCGGATCGGTTCTGTGGTTGCCCGAACGGGGTTCGCGCGAATGTCCGCGTAGGTTCGGCCTGTGGCCGAACATGTCCGGGCACGGCCCGGACCTACACGAACATGCCCGGGCACGGCCCGGGCCATCCGGCCGTGCGCACCGCTTGCGGGCGCGAGGAGCGTCAACGGCAAATTCGTCCTTAAAGATGCATTCGCATTGCGTCTTTTATAAGAAGTACGTAGAATGCATCTTCAAGCGGTCCTTCGGTGCCGTGAGCTCCCAGTGAATCTCTCGAGGAAACCGTGATGATTGCCTCCCGGAAGTTATGGAACTGGTTGGCGCTCGTCTGCGTGCTGTCGTTCGCGGCACTCGGATGGGTGGGCACCGAGATCTACCTGCACGCGCCGCCGATCCCCGAGCGGGTGCAGAGCGACAGCGGGGACGTGCTGTTCGACGCCGGCGAGATCCAGCGCGGGCAGGAAGCCTGGCTCGCCGCCGGGGGCCAGCAGATGGGTTCGGTGTGGGGGCACGGTTCGTACCTCGCGCCGGACTGGTCGGCGGACTGGTTGCATCGGGAGGCGCTCGCTTTGCGCGAGATCTGGGCCGAGCGCGAGCAAGGCGCCTCGTACGCGGAACTCGACCCCGACACCCGGGCCGCGCTCGATGCACGGCTCGAACGCACGATGCGCGCCAACGGCCACGATCCGGAGCGCAACACGCTGGTGCTCGGTGACGACCGCGCCGCGGCCGTGCGCGAGGTCGCCGCGCACTATGCCGGCCTGTTCGGTTCCGACCCGGCGCTCGACGCGCTGCGCGAGCAGTACGCGCTGATGCCCGACAGCCTGCGCGATCCGCTCGATCGCCGTGCGCTGACCGCGTTCTTCTTCTGGAGCGCGTGGTCGGCGGCCACCGACCGTCCCGGCGAGAGCGGGCTGTCGTACACCAGCAACTGGCCGCACGAACCGCTGGTCGGGAACACCCCGACCGCATCGCTCGGCATCTGGTCGATCGCCAGCGTGATCCTGATGCTCGGCGCGATCGCCGGCATGATCCTGTTCCACGCGCGCCACGCCGATACCGACCCGGCGCCGCCGAAGGTCGATCCGCTGATCGATCTGAAACCCACGCCGTCGATGCTCGCCACGCGCAAGTATTTCTTCGTGGTGATCGGCCTGATCCTCGCGCAGGTCGGCATGGGCGTGATCACCGCGCACTACGCGGTCGAAGGGCACAGCTTCTTCGGCATCCCGCTGGCGGACGTACTGCCGTTCACCGTGAGCCGCACGATCCACACCCAGTTCGCGGTGCTGTGGATCGCCACCGCGTGGCTGGCGACCGGGCTCTACATCGCGCCGGCGATCTCGGGGCACGAGCCGAAGTACCAGAAGCTCGGCGTGAACCTGCTGTTCTACGCGCTGCTGTTCATCGTCGTCGGCTCCACCGCCACCGGCTGGATCGGCAGCCTGCACAACCCCGGCAACGACTTCTCGTTCTG
The DNA here is from genome assembly GCA_963204845.1 of Pseudomonadota bacterium. GTDB lineage: Bacteria > Pseudomonadota > Gammaproteobacteria > Pseudomonadales > UBA5518 > UBA5518. Next base: position 2,810 of record CAUJIL010000072.1, read on the forward strand.
GATCGGCAACCAGGGTCTCGAGTTCACCAGCATGGGCCGCGTCTGGCAGGTGCTGCTGTTCATCGGGCTGCTGCTGTGGGTGACGCTGCTCGGTCGCGGGCTGTGGCCGGCGCTGCGTACGCCGTCGGAAAGCCGCGGGCTGATCGCGATGGTGTTCCTGTCGGCGCTGTGCATCGGCGGCTTCTACGCGACCTCGCTCGCGTGGGGGCAGAAGACGCACTACGCGATGATCGAGTACTGGCGCTGGTGGCTGGTGCACCTGTGGGTGGAAGGCTTCTTCGAAGTCTTCGCGACCGCGGTGATCGCGCTGCTGTTCGCGCGCCTCGGCCTGATCCGCGCCACCACCGCCAACAGCGCGATCATCCTCGAGACCATCGTGTTCCTGTTCGGCGGCATCCTCGGCACGCTGCACCACCTGTACTTCACCGGCACGCCGGTGTCGGTGATCGCCATCGGCGCGATGTTCTCGGCGCTGGAAGTGGTGCCGCTGGCGATGATCGGCGTCGAGGCGTGGCGCAACTACCGCCTCTCGCGCGCCGCGCCGTGGGTGCAACGCTACCGCTGGGCGATCCTGTCGTTCATCGCGGTCGGCTTCTGGAACGTGGTCGGCGCCGGCCTGCTCGGCTTCTCGATCAATACCCCGATCGCGCTCTACTACATGCAGGGCATGAACATGACGGCCGCGCACGGCCATGCCGCGCTGTTCGGCGTCTACGGCATGCTCGGCATCGGGTTGATGCTGTTCTGCCTGCGCGGACTGATGGGTAACGCGGCGTGGTCCGACCGCCTGCTCGGCTGGACCTTCTGGTCGCTCAACATCGGTCTGGCGATGATGGTGTTCATGTCGCTGGTGCCGGCCGGCATCGCGCAGGCGTGGGCCAGCATCACGCACGGTGTGTGGTTCGCGCGTTCGCCGGAGTTCGTGCACGGGACGATGATGGAGACCTTCGTCTGGCTGCGCGTGCCCGGCGACATCGTGTTCGCGTTCGGCACGCTGTTCCTGGCGTG
>CAUJIL010000073.1 GCA_963204845.1 Pseudomonadota bacterium
CTCGTCGACCAGCACACCGGCCAGCGGGGCGGACGGATCGAAGCCCGGCGGCACGAGCAGCGCCACGTGCACCCGCGCGCCCGCGCGGTGCCACTGCCTACTTGCCGCCCACCGAGAACACCAGCAACGCGTTGCCCGGCCTGCCCCAGAACGGCGCGTAGCCGGAGTTGACGAACAGCCGGCCGCCGGCAAGCACCGCGCCGCCCTGCGCCAGTGAACCACCGCGCGCGGTGGTGCCGTTGACGGCCGGGTAGGTGCCGTAGGTGTCCACGTCCCAGAGGATGCGGCCGCTGGTGGTGTCCCAGGCACGCAGGTGCGCATCCAGCGATCCGGCGAACACCACCCCCGGGATCACGGTGACCGCCTGCATGAACCCGCCGGCGCACTTGTCCTCGCCCCAGCCGCAGGCCGCCGGGCCGGGCTGCGCGGTGTTCCACACGATCTCGCCGCTCGCGATGTCGATGGCCGCGATGCCGTTCGGTCCGGCATCGGGCGTGGGCACGAGGTCGCCGGTGTAGGCGGCGTACACGCGTGACGCATCGGCCGCCGAACCCCACACCAGACCGCCGACCGGCGAGGACTGGCCCAGCTTGCGGCTCCACAGCACCGCGCCCGCGCGGTCGGCATCGAGCGCCCACAACACGCCGGACTTCTGCGGTGCGAGCAACACGCGACGTCCGTCGGGCAGCACGCGCAGGATCGGCGGTGCGCCGAAGTCCCAGTCCCCGCCGAGCGGATCCGGGCAGTTGTGGCCGTCGCCTCCGTGGGTGCCCACACCGCAGCCGCCGATGAAGTTGTCCTGCGGCGTGAGTTGCCGTATCCACTTGCGCGCGCCGCTGGCGAGATCGAAGGCGACCACCGCATCGGTACCTTCGGCGTCGGCATTGGTGTAGGAATTGCCGGTGGCGACGAACACCTCGCCGCGCGCGGCATCGATGGTCGGTGGCGACCAGATCGCGCCGCCGGCGGGCCCGAAGCGCGCTGCGCCGGGTTGCGGGTCGGGGAACGGCTGTGGTTCGTCGACGACGTAACTCTTCCAGAGCAGTCGGCCGCTGCGCGCATCGAGCGCGCTGAGGCTGCCGCGGAAGGTGCAGCACGGGTAATCCTTCTGCATCGCCAGCCCTTCCTCGCCCGAGGATGCCGTCACATACAGCCGCCCGTCGTGAAACACGGGACTGCCGGTCAGGCGCGTGGCGACGTGGGTGTCGATGTCGACGTCCCAGCGGGGCTCGCCGGTGTGTGCATCGAGCGCGTGCATCACGCCGCCGTCGTCACCGATGAAGGCGGTGTACTCCCCGGGGGCCGTCTCGGCGACGACCACGCCGGCGCGGGCCGAACGGCCGAGATCCCGGTGCCAGTGCGTGCACCCGCTGGCCGCATCGAGCGCGAACACCGTGCCCGTGTGCGTGGACACGAACACCCGGCCCGCGGCAATCGCCGGCTGCCCGTACACCGTATCGCCGGGGTAGGCGAAGGCCCACGCGAGCGCGAGCCGTGGCACCTCGGCAGCGACCAGCCCCGGGGCGGGCTGGTGGCGGCCGTTGTCGGGGCGGTAGCCCCAGTTGCGCCAGTCGTCCGGCTGCAGCACGAAGGGTGGGTTCGTCGCTGCGCAGCGGTTTGCCGCCGGGTCCGCCGCCGGCGCCGATTCGATCTTGCCGGTCAGGAACAGCGCCAGCGACTGGCGGTCCGCCGCCGACAACCCCTGACCCTGCTGCATCATCACGCCGCTGCCCAGCGCGTTGATCACGGTTTCGGGTGAGCGTCCCGCCAGTTGCGAACGCGTGGGGACGCGCTCGGCGGGCGCGTCGTGGCACTGTGCGCAGCGCGCGGCATAGAGCGCGCCGCCGTGCGCCGCATCGGGCGTGGGATTCAGCGCGTGCAGCGATGCGGCGAACGCTCCGGACGCGAGTGCAGCGGCTGCGCGACGCCGAAGCCGCGCTCGGCGATCGTGCGGGCGGCGCTGTGCGCAGGAACTCATGCCAGGCCTTCCTCGCGCAACGCCTGCTGTACCGCGGACAGCGTGCCGATGCGTGCCTGGTACGCCTGCAGCGTTGGCCAGCGGCCGAGGTCCACCCCGCCGTAAGCGCACCAGCCGAGCACCGTGAACAGGTAGCAGTCGGCCAGCGTGAAGGTGTCGCCGCCCAGGAACGGGGACTGCCCGAGCGTTGCCGCGATGCGCGCGAAGTGTTTGCCGATCTGGGCGCGCACGGTGTCCTTGAACGCATCCGGCGCCGCCGGATTCATCAGCACGCCGAAGGCTTTGTGCACGTCGGATGCGAGGTAGTTCAGCCACTCGAGGACGCGGTAGCGCGCCAGCGTGTGCGCGGCGGGAAGCAGCGTCGATGCCGGGCAGCGGTCCACGATGTACTGCATGATCACCGCGGCCTCGGTGATCACGGAGCCGTCGTCGAGTTGCAGCGCCGGCAGCGCACCCTTCGGGTTGAGCGCCAGGTAGTCCTCGCCGTGCTCGGTCTTTTTGGTGAACAGGTCGGTGCGCACCAGTTCGCAGGCCGTGCCGGTCTCGCACAGCGCGATGTGGGGGGCGAGCGAGCAGGAGCCGGGGTACCAGTAGAGTTTCATGGGGTGTACTCCAGGTGGGACTGACAGGAAGGCGCCGTGGAGTATGACAAGCGCGTCATGCCGTGGCCAGGCGGCTGGTCGTGGGAGCACTCTGTCGCCATAATCCCCCGGCGGCCGATGCACACCAACAGATAAGGAGAGCGGACGCGTGAGCGACTGGACGATTGCCGGCAAGACGGTGCTGGTCACCGGGGCCACCAACGGGGTCGGGCTCGCGGCGGCGCAGGAGTTCGCGCGCCGGGGTGCCGACGTGGTGCTCGTCGGCCGCAGCGCCGAGCGCGGCGAAGCCGCGCTGGCGGCGGTACGCGCTGCCGGCTCCGCCGGCAACCACGCGTTCCTGCGCGCGGATTTCGCGCTGATGGACGAGGTGCGCGCTGCGGCCGATGCCTTTCTTGCCAGCGGGCGGCCGCTGCACGTATTGGTGAACAACGCCGGCGTGATGAATGCGGAGCGCCGCCTCAGCGCCGACGGTTTCGAGGAGATGTTCGCGGTCAATCACCTTGCGCACTTCCTGCTGACGTGCCGCCTGCTGCCGCTGCTGCTGCAGCAGGCGACGCTGGCGCGCATCGTGCACGTGGCCTCGAACGCGCACCACTTCTGCAAGGAGATGCGCTGGGACGATCTCACGCTCGCCAACGGCTACGCGGCGTTTCCGGCCTACGGTCACTCGAAGCTCGCCAACATCCTGTTCTCGAACGAACTGGCAAAACGCTTCGCGGACAGCGGGATCGTCTCCAACGCGATGCATCCCGGCGGGGTCGCCAGCGGCATCGGCAAGAACAACGGGGTGGTGGCGCGCGTGGCGACCGCGATCGCCAAGCCATTCATGCGCACACCGCGGAAGGGTGCGGAGACGGCCGTGTGGCTGGCCGCGGAAGCCGACGCCGGAGTGAACGGCGGCTATTTCATCGATCGCAAGGCGGTGGTGCCGCGGCCGTGGGCCCGCGATGCCGACGCCGCGCGCCGACTGTGGGAAACCAGCGAACAACTCCTGGCGAGGTGGTTGCACCCATGACAATGCCTGCCGGAATCGGCGTGATCGATCTGATGCTCAACATCCCCGGTGAGCACACCGGCCAGTGGTACGACTTCATGCGCCCGCTGCTGCTCGATACCGAGAGCCGCGAACAGTTCCGCATGCCGGCGCAGTACATGTTCAAGGACGTGCCGCGCATCGAGGGCAAGGAGGACTACGTCGCGTGGACCGTGGCGGAGATGGACCGCCACGGGATCGAGCGGGCGATGCTCGGCATCGACGACGACAACCTGGTCACCAAGGAGGCGTTGCGACGCTTCCCGGAGCGCTTCTTCTGCTCGTACGAAGCGAATCCGAACCATGGCATGGACGAGGTGCGCAAGATCCGGCGGCTGCAGCGTGAGTACGACATCAAGGCGGTCACGGCCTTCCCTTCGGGGTTGTGCCCGCAGGTGCCGGTCAACGACAAGAAGTGGTATCCGGTCTACGCCGCGCTGGTCGACCTGGACCTGCCGTTCTGTCCCTGCCTCGGCGTGCCGGGGCCGCGGCTGCCGATGGACCCGCAACGCGTGGAACTGATCGACGAGGTCTGCTGGTTCTTCCCCGAACTGAAGATCGTGACCCGCCACGGCTGCGAGCCGTGGACCGAGCTCGCGGTCAAGCTGATGCTCAAGTACCCGAACCTGCACTACATGACCAGCGCGTTCGCGCCGCGCTTCTATCCGCGCGACATCATCGAGTTCGCGAACACGCGCGGGGCGCGCAAGATCCTCTACGCGGGGTATTTTCCGATGGGGCTGTCGCTCGAGCGTATCTTCGCCGAGATGCCGTCGGTGCCGTTGCGCGACGAGGTCTGGCCGCTGTTCCTGCGCGAGAACGCGATCCGCGTGTTCAAACTCTGACCCGAGGTGTCGGCATGCGTTACGTGACTGTGGCTGAAGGCAGGCGCGCATCCGGGTTGCGCCTGGTGCTGAGCGCGGGGGTGCCGGGGCCGTGGGGGGAAGCCGCCAAGGCGATCCTGCGCGTGAAGGGCCTCGACTACCTGGCCGTGGCGCAGGAGGTGGGTGGAGAGAATGCCGAGTTGCGTGAGTGGACCGGGCAGGTGTCGGCGCCGGTGGCGGCGTGGAACGACGAGCCGCCGTGCACCGACTCGCTCGATATCCTGTTCCTGGCCGAGCGCCTGGCGCCGTCGCCGCGGTTGATTCCCGCGGACGTGGCCGAGCGGGCCCGGATGTTCGGCATCGCGCGCGAGATCATCGGCCGGCGCGGGCTCGGGTGGATGCGCCGCGCAATGCTGATCGCACCGATGCTGGGTGATCCGGGCGCCACGTCGGGTGTGCGCGCGATGGGCGCGCGCTACGGCTGTCACGAGGAGTCGCGCGCGGAGGCCGAGGCCGAGGTGGTGCGCATCGTGGCGTTCCTGGCGCAGACGCTCGCGGCGCAGTTCGCGGCCGGCAACCGTTACCTGGTCGGCGAGGCGCTGAGCGCCGCGGATCTGTACTGGGCGGCGTTCTCGAACATGCTGCAGCCGCTGCCGGAAGCGGATTGTCCGATGCCCGCGTACATGCGCCCGGCCTACGGGGACATCGGCCCCGCGATCGCGGCGGCGCTGACGCCGGAACTGATCGCGCACCGCGATCGCGTGTTCCGCGAGCACATCGGCCTGCCGCTGGATTTCCTCCCGTCGTAGGTTCGGCCTGTGGCCGAACATTGCATTCGAAATGTCCGGGCACAGCCCGGACCTACGCGAACGCGTCCCGGCACGGCGCGGACGAGAGCATGTAGGTTCGGCCTGCGGCCGAACATTGCATTCGAAATGTCCGGGCACAGCCCGGACCTTGTACGCGACGCTCAGGTGATCAGGAAACGGATCAGCCAGCAAACCACGGTCAGTACCTGCACCACGAAGAACACGAAACGCAGCGACACCGCCGCCAGGCTGGTGGATACCAGGTGCACCACGCTCTGCGCGATGCGCGCGCCGAGCAGGATCAGCGCGCCGTCGTCGGTGATCGCGGTCTGTTCGGTCGCGATCGCGAACAGCAGCAGCACCAGGAACAGCGGGATGTTCTCGTAGCAGTTCGCGTGCACGCGCACCAGGCGTTGCGCGAGGCCGCTGACATCGCTGCCGTCGGGCGCGAAGGTATTGGCCTCCTTGCCGCTGGAAATGCTGATGTAGACTCGGGAACCGGCGAGCAGCAGCAGTACCACGATGTGCCAGCTCGCAAGGCCGAGCAGCGCGTAGACGGAGTGTGACATGGGCGTCTCCTGATCGTGCGTGTCGAGCCGCCGGGGCAGGTTAGCACAGGGAGTGGAACGATGAAAAAGGCCGTTTTGTTGCCATTGGCGGCGCTCGGCGTGGTGCTGGCGATCGTGCTGGCATGGGGGCCGGCGGCGGTCGAGCGGCACCTGAACCGCATCGACGCGGTCCCCCTCGCGCCGGCGCCGCCGTTGCATGCGGAACTGTTCGTCGCCGACCTGCACGCCGACACACTGATGTGGCGGCGTGACTTCCTCGCCCGCGGCACGCGCGGGCACGTCGACCTGCCGCGGCTCGAGCAAGGCAACGTGGCGCTGCAGGTGCTGACCACGGTCACGCGCTCGCCGCACGGACTCAACTACGAGCGCAACGCCGCCGATGCCCTCGACGACATCACGCTGCTGGCGCTGGTGCAGCGCTGGCCGCCGCGCACCTGGCATTCGCTCGCGGAGCGGGCGCTGTACCAGGCCGGACGGCTCGACGGCTTCGTGGCGCGCGAGCCGCAGCGGCTGCTGCGGATCCGCTCGCGCGAGGATCTGGAACGGCTGCTCGCGCGCCGCGCCGCCGGTGAGCGCGTCACCGGCGTGCTGCTCGGCACCGAGGGCTCGCACGCGCTCGACGGTGACCTGGGCAACGTGGCGCGGCTGCACGCGGCGGGGTTCCGGATGATGTCGCTGCAGCATTTCTTCGACAACGAACTCGGCGGCTCGCTGCACGGGACCTCGGGCGCCGGGCTGAGCGCGTTCGGGAGCGCGGCGCTCGCCGAGATGCGCCGCCTCGGCATCGTGGTCGACCTCGCGCATTCCTCGCCGGCGGTGGTCGAGGACGTGCTGGCGGCCTCGCCGCAGCCGGTGATCCTCAGTCACACCGGCACCTGGGGTCATTGCCCGGGGCCGCGCAACATCCCCGACGAACTGGTGGCACGCATCGCGGCGCGCGGCGGACTGATCGGCATCGGTTTCTGGGCCGAGGCCGTCTGCGACGCGACCCCGGCCGGGATCGCCGAGGCGATCGTCGCGGCCGTGGCGCTCGCCGGCGAGGACGCGGTCGCGCTGGGTTCGGATTTCGACGGCTCGGTGACCACCACCGTCGACGCGGCCGCGCTCGGTGCGCTGACCGGCGCGCTGCTCGAACGCGGCGTCGCCCCGGGCGTGATCGCGAAGGTGATGGGCGGCAACGTGCGTGAGTTCCTGCTCCGCAACCTGCCGTCCGTGGCTGAGCCCGCACGTTGATGCAGTGGCACTGGAAGCATTTCGCCGCGCTGGACACCGGCACCGCGTACCGCATTTTCGCCGCGCGCGCGGCGGTGTTCGTGGTCGAGCAGCACTGCGCGTACCTCGATCCGGACGGCCTCGATGGCGATGCCTGGCATCTGTGGGCGAGCGCTTCGGATGGCGCGATCGCTGCGTACCTGCGCGTGCTGCTGCCCGGCGCGCGCTACGCCGAGCACTCGCTGGGGCGGGTGCTGACCACCGCACCGTGGCGCGGCAAGGGGCTGGGGCGCGAACTCGTGGCGCGTGGCATCGAGGCGGTCGCCGGGCATTGGGGCAGGGTGCCGATCCGCATCGCGGCGCAGGCGCACCTCGCGGCGTTCTACGGCGGCTTCGGTTTCGTGGCGTGTGGCGAGCCCTTCGACGAGGACGGCATCGCACACCTGGAGATGCTGCGTGCGCCCTGAAGGGCGGGCAGCTCAGGGCCAGATGCCGCCGTGCATGGCCGGCGCCGGTGCCGCGGCGCGCCGACCGCGCGCGGTGCGCAGCCCGGCGAGCAGCGTGTTGCGCAGTTCGCGCGGGTCGATGATCTCGTCGTAGGCCAGTGTGTCGCCGGCACTCCACGCGCCGCTCGATTGCGCCTCGCGCATGCGCCGGCTCGCCTCGGCGTCCATACCTGCGGCCTGGGCGCCGCCGGCGGCAGGCAGTCCGCCGAGCGAGATGCCCGGGAACGCCACGCTCAGCGTCTGGTGGTCGAAGGGGTTCATCGCCATCACCGAACTGCCGAAGCCGTAGGCCTTGCGCAGCGTGACGTGGAGCTTGGGCACGCGCAGGCGCGACTGCGCCATGAACATGCGCGCGGCGGCGCGCAGCGTGCCGGCCGCCTCGGCCTTGCTGCCGGAGAGGATGCCCGGATTGTCGGCGAGGAAGACCACCGGCAGGTGGAACGCGTCGGCGATCTGCAGGAAGCGCGCGGCCTTGTCCGCCGCGTCGCGGTCGATCGAGCCGGCCAGGAAGGTGGGCTGGTTCGCGACCACCGCGACCGGCTCGCCGCCGAGGCGTCCCAGCACGGTCAGCAGCGAGCGCCCGAACAGCGGCTGCACCTCGAGCGTCTCGCCGCCGTCGAGCAGCAGGCGCAGCACCGCGCGCATGTCGTAGGGCTTTTGCGCATCGCGTGGCACCAGCTGCAGGATCGCCTCGAGGCGGCGCTCGCCGCTGTCCCCGTCGGGGCGCGACGGCGGCCACTGCCACGCGTTCGACGGCAGCAGCGCGAGCCAGGCGCGGATCAGCGCGAAGGCCTCCTGCTCGTCGGCAACCACGTTGTGGGCGACACCGCTGCGCGCGGCGTGCAGGCGCGCACCGCCCAGGTCCTCCTTGGCCACCATCTCGCCGGTCGCCGCGGCGACCAGCGCGGGTCCGGCAGCGAACAGCGTGGCTTTCTCGAGCATGATCACGAGGTCGCTCAGCAGCGCGGTGATCGCGCCGTGCCCGGCCGAGGAGCCGGTCACCACCGCGATGGTCGGCACCTGTCCCGACAGGCGCGCGAGTTCCTGCATGTCGTTCGGCGCGTACGGATGGCGCGCCAGCGCGTTGCTCGCGCGCTCGCCGGCACCGTCGAGCAGCATCACCAGCGGCACGCGCTCCTGCAGCGCGATGCGCGCGAAGCGCAGCCGTTTCGCGTGGGTGGCGAAGCCGATCGAGCCGCCCTGCACCGTGAAGTCCTCGGCGCCGACCACCACCGGCCGACCGTCGATGCGCGCCAGCCCGCCGACCAGCGCGTCGGCGGGCGCGGCCGGGATGTCGCCGTGCTCCATGCCGCCGGCCAGCGTGCCGAGCTCGACGAAGCTGCCGGCGTCGCACAGTGCGGCGATCTGTTCGCGGGCGTTCAGTCGGCCGGCGGCCGCGAGCTTCGCCAGCCGCGTCTCGCCGCCCATCGCGTGCGCCCCCGCCACCCGCTCGCGGAACTCCGCGAGCAGCGGGCGCCAGTCCTCGGGAATGCCGTGTTCGTCCATCAGAGTATCCCGTGCGCGGCGAGGAAGGCCTGGCGCACCTCCTTCTTCAGCACCTTGTGGGTGGCGTTGCGTGGCAGCGGCTCCGCGGTGAAATCCACGTAGCGCGGCACCTTGAACGCGGCGAGACGCTGGCCGAGGAAGGTGCGCACCGCGGCGGCGTCGAGCGCGCCGGGCTGCTTCAGCCGCACCACCAGCGCGAGTTCCTCGCCCCACTGCTCGTCGGGCACGCCGAAGCCGACCGCCTCGAGCACCTCGGGTGCGTCCATCAGCGCCTTCTCGATCTCGAGCGGGAAGATGTTCTCGCCGCCGCGGATCACCATGTCCTTGGCGCGGTCGGTCAGGTACAGGTAGCCGTCGGCGCCGAGGTAGCCGATGTCGCCGCTGTTGAACCAGCCGTCACGGAACTCCTTCGCGTTGGCATCGGGGCGGTTCCAGTACTCCTTGATCAGGCACACGCTGTGCACCCAGATGTGGCCGGGTTCGCCGGGGGGCATCTCGTTGCCGTCCTCGTCGCGGAACGACAGTTCGATCACCGGCTGCACGAAACCGGCGCTCGCGATGTGCTCGTGGAAGGCGTTGCCGCTGAACGAGCTTCCCAGTGCGTTGGTCTCCGTCATGCCCCAGCCGGTGCCGGGCAACGCGCCCTCGACGCGCCGCGACATCAGCAGGCCGATCTTCGGCGGCGTGGCGGCGCCGCCGGCGCCCATCGCGCTCAGGCTGTGCGTGTCGTGGCGATCGAAATCCGGTGACTCCAGCAGGTCCATCAGCATCGACGGCGCGCCGGTGAAATTCGTCACGCGCTCCTGCTCGACCAGCTCGAGCGCGCGCTCCACGTCCCACTTGAACATGATCACGATGCGCCGGCCCGCGCGCAGCGAGGTCATGAACACCGCGTAGCAGCCGCTCACGTGGAACAGCGGCACCGCGAGCAGGCTGGTCGGCGCGAAGCCCTTGGCCATCATCGCCGCGATCAGCTCGTGGTTGGCCATCGCCTGCGCCATCGCCGAGCATTCGAAGCAGGTGATCGCCTGGCAGACCGCGCGGTGCGTGGATACCGCGCCCTTGGGGTTGCCGGTGGTGCCCGAGGTGTAGGCGATCACGGCGAGGTCGTCCGGGTCGATCGCGACGTCCGGGAGCGGTGCATTCTCCGCGCCGGCGATGTAGTCGGCCAGCGCGAGCGAGGCGGGCGGCAGCGGTTCGTCGCCGGGACGCACGACGACCAGCGTGAGCCCCAGCGCCGCGGCGCGCGGGGCGACGTAATCGTGGCGCTGGCGGTCGCAGAATACGATTTTGGCGCCGGCGTCGGTCAGCGCGTACTCGAGTTCCTGTGCGCGGCCCCAGCTGTTCAGCGGCACCACGGTGGCGCCGGCGCTGGTGATGCCGATGTAGGCGGCCATCCACTCCGGGTAGTTGCGCATCGCGATCGCCACCCGGTCGCCCTTGCGTGCGCGGCTGCGGTGCACCAGCTGGTGCGCGATCGCGTCGGCCAGCGCGAGCATGCGCGCGAAGCTCCAGCGCTCGCCTTCGTAGACCACGAATTCCTTGTCGCCGTGCGCGTAGGCCGGTGCGTAGAGCTCGCGCAGCGTGCGCGGGGCGTTGCGGAACAGCTTGTACGGGCGACCGTCGATCGTTTCGGTCACGAGTTCGAACGGTGCCCCGGGTCCGGTGATCTGGGCGTAGCTGGCGTCGATTCTCTGCTTGTCGGGATCCACCGTGGCCTCCATTGCGATCCGGTTGCGCGCGCATTATAGGCAAGCCGGCGTGCTCGCCGACAGGCCGGGATGACAGGGCGGCAATGTTCGGTGTGCGCTGCGGCGCGAGTCTGGCGGGCGCCCCGCGCGGCGTGCGATGATCCGGCACCGCGGCCAGAAGAAGGAGAACGATCGATGACGATGAACATCCAGGAGATATCCGACCGGCTCGAGATCAACAACCTGCTGATCGACTACTGCAGCGCAGTCGATGCGAAGGACTTCGACGAGTTCGACCGCATCTTCACGCCCGACGCGCTGATCGACTACACGGCGCTCGGCGGCGCGCGTGGCTCGGTCAGCGAGATCAAGGACTACCTGCGCCGTGTGATGCCGTATTTCCCGTCCACCCAGCACCTGATCGCCAACAGCCGGGTGTGGATCGACGGCGATACCGCGCACGCGCGCACCATGTGCCACAACCCGATGGAAATCCCGCTGCCGGCCGGCGGTACCCAGATCGCCTTCTACGGCCTCTGGTACGTCGATCGCCTGGTGCGCACCGCGCAGGGCTGGCGGATCGCCGAGCGGGTGGAGGAGCGCGGCTACGCCTTCAACGTGCCGGCGCATTTCCAGCCGGCGACGGAATAGGGCGGCGCTGATGCGTTTCACGCTGGCGGTGGGTGCCTGCGAGGCGGCCTGGTACGTGCCGCTCGCGCGCGCCGCCGAGGCGGCGGGCTGGGACACGGTCGCCGTGCCCGACGGGCTGTTCCACCATCGCGACACCTCGGCGCCGTACCCGTACACCGCCGACGGCCGCCGGCCGTGGGAACCCGAGACGCCGTTCCTCGATCCCTGGGTGCTGATCGCGACCATGGCGGGCGCAACCGAACGGATCGGCTTCTACCCCTCGGTGCTGAAGCTCGCGGTGCGTGATCCGCTGTTGGTCGCCAAGCAACTCGCCTCGTGTGGCGTGCTGTCCGGCGAGCGCGTCGCGCTCGGCGTGGGTCTGAGTCCCATACCGGAGGACTTCGATGTACTGGGGCGCGAGTGGACGCGGCGCGGACCACGCTCGGCCGAGATGATCGAGATCATCCGTGGCCTGCTCGCGGGCGGCATGTACGAGTTCCACGGCCGTTTCTACGATTTCGGACCGCTGCAGATCGCGCCGGTACCCAGGCACCCGGTGCCGGTGTACATCGGTGGTTTCGCCGAACCCGTGCTGCGCCGTGCCGCGCGCATCGGCGACGGCTACATCGGCTGGGAGAACCCGCGCTGCGACCTCGCGCAGCTTGCGGCCTCGATCCGGCGCATCGAGGGCTACCGGGCCGACTACGGGCGTGCCGGTGGCCCGTTCGAGTACAAGTTCATGCCGCGCGACGCCGATCCGTCGACCTGCGCGCGGCTGGCCGACGCCGGCGTCACGGACATGATCTGTGCGCCGTGGACGGCCACCCACGGGCCCGACGCGGACCTCGCGACGCGGCTCGATGCGATCGCGCGCTTCGCCGACACGGTGATCGCGCGTACCCGTTGCAACCGATGAATCACGAACGAGAGGAGTAGTCCAGGATGCGCAGGTTCGAAGGCAAGGTGGTGATGGTGACCGGAGCGGGTTCGGGGATCGGGCGCGCGACGGCGTGCCGGCTCGCCTCCGAAGGGGCGCGGATCTCGGCGAGCGACATCAACGCCGCCGGACTCGCCGAGACGATGGCGCTGCTCGCCGGCGAGGGCCACCATTCGCAGCGGCTCGACGTCTCGCAAGCGGCCGCGTGCAGCGCGGCGGTGGAGGCGGCGGTGGCCGCCTGCGGGCGGCTCGACGTGCTGTGCAACGTCGCCGGCATCGCGGGTGCGTATCGCCTGGAGGAAATCACCGACGAGCTGTGGGCGCGCATGATCGGGATCAACCTCTCGGGTCCGTTCTACATGTCGCGCGCCGCGATGCCGCACCTGCTGAAGACGCGCGGCAACATCGTCAACATCGCCTCCACCGCCGCGCTGGTGGGGCAGGTCTACAACGCACCGTACTGCGCCAGCAAGGGCGGGCTGAACCTGCTGAGCAAGGCGCTGGCGGTGGAGTTCTCGAAGCAGGGCGTGCGCGTCAACGCGGTCTGCCCGGGCGGCGTGCGCACCGCGCTCACGCAGGGCTTCCGCGTGCCGGAGAATCCCGACGGCGAACTGTTCGCGCGGCTGTCCTCGCTGGTGCAGCCGATGGCCGAGCCCGAGGAGATCGCCGGTGCGGTGGCCTATCTCGCCAGCGACGAAGCGCGTTTCGTGACCGGCGAATCGCTGACCATCGACGGCGGCCAGACGGTGAGCTGACATGGGGCGCCGGGCACCGGAGGCGGAGTTTCTCGGGCGCGAGGTGCCCGGTTATTCCGGTCCGCGCCTGCAGCGCAAGCTCGCGCGCTATGCGTTGGCGGCCGGCCGCGAGGTGGTGGAGAAGGTGCTGTGGCTGTACTACGCCTCGCGCCGTCCCGACGTGCCGCGCTGGGCGAAATTGACGATCTACGCGGCGCTCGCGTATTTCATCCTGCCGCTCGACGCGATCCCGGACCTCACACCGCTGGCCGGTTATGCGGACGACCTGGGGGCGCTCAGCGCCGCGCTGCTGACGGTGGCGACCTACGTCGACGAGGGCGTGAAGCAGAAGGCCCGTCGCCGCCTGCAGAAGTGGTTCGGCAACCCGCCCGCCGGCACTGCGGAGGACTGAGTCATGCATCCTTGCGTTCATGCGGTCGCGCGTCCCGACAAGCCGGCGTTCGTGATGGCGGCGAGCGGCATCGTGGTGACGTATGCGCAGCTCGAGGAGCGCAGCCGGCGCTCGGCGCAGTTGCTGCGCGGGCTGGGGATCATGACCGGCGACACGGTCGCGATCTGCATGGACAACAACCCGCGCTACTTCGAGCTGTGCTGGGCCGCGCAGCGCGCCGGGCTCTACTACACCTGCATCTCGAGCCGGCTCACGGCAGCCGAGGTCGCGTGGATCGTGCGCGACTCGGGTGCCCGCGCGCTGTTTCTGTCGGTGTCGCAGCGCGCGCTGGCCGAGGAGCTGGCGACGCTGATCGGCACCGACGTCGAGCGCTTCTCGGTCGACGGCAGCATCGACGGCTGGCGCGACTACGAATCCACCTCCGCACGGTTTCCGGCCGAGCGGCTGTTCGACGAAACGTCGGGCACGGACATGCTGTATTCCTCGGGGACCACCGGCCGGCCGAAGGGCGTGCGCATGGCGCTGAGCGGGCTGCCGATCGAGGAACCGCCGCCGCTCACGCACCTGGTGGGCGCGCTGTACGGTTTCGTGGCCGACTGCGTCTACCTGTCGCCGGCGCCGCTGTACCACGCGGCGCCGCTGCGCTTCAGCATGACGATGCAGCGCTACGGTGGCACCGTGATCGTGATGGAGCGCTTCGACCCGCAGTGGGCGCTGGCGCTGATCGAGCAGTACCGCGTCACCCACTCGCAGTGGGTGCCGACGATGTTCGTGCGCATGCTGAAGCTGCCCGAGGCCACGCGGCGCCTGTACGACCTCGCCAGCCACCGGGTGGCGATCCATGCCGCGGCGCCGTGCCCGATCGAGGTCAAGCGCGCGATGATCGCGTGGTGGGGGCCGATCGTGAACGAGTACTACGCGGGCAGCGAGGGCAACGGGCTGTGCGCCATCGACAGCCGGGACTGGCTCGCGCACGAAGGCTCGGTGGGCCGCGCGGTGTTCGGCGTGCCGCACATCCTCGACGAGCAGGGCCGCGAACTGCCGCCGGGGCAGGAAGGCACGATCTACTTCGCCGATGGCATCGACTTCGTCTATCACAACGACCCGCAGAAAACCGCCGACAGCCGCACCGCGCTCGGCTGGACCACGCTCGGGGACGTCGGCTACCTGGACGCCGACGGCTACCTGTACCTCACCGACCGCAAGGCGTTCATGATCATCTCCGGCGGCGTGAACATCTATCCGCAGGAAACCGAGAACGTGCTGATCACGCACCCGCGCGTGCTCGATGCGGCCGTGATCGGCGTGCCGGACCCGGAGTTCGGCGAGGCGGTGAAGGCCGTGGTGCAGTTGCTCGACCTGCGCGAGGCGGGACCGGACCTGGAACAGGAGCTGATCGAGTGGTGCCGCGCGCGCATCGCCCACATCAAGTGCCCGAAATCGGTGGACTTCGTCGCCGAACTGCCGCGTGAACCCACCGGCAAACTCTTCAAGCGCGAACTGCGCGAACACTATTGGCAAGGACACGGGAACCGCATCATATGACCGCCTCGAACCCTGGTGCATTGAAAGTCGACTCCAGCCTGCTGGTCGCGAATCCGGCCGATGCCGGGCCGCTCTCCCGCCAGCTCGAGGACATGGGCTACGACGGCGTCTATACCTTCGAGGGGAGGCACGATCCGTTCCTGCCGCTGGCCGTGGCCGCTGGCGCCACCAGCCGCCTCGAACTGACGACCGGGATCGCGGTCGCGTTCGCGCGCAACCCGATGCTGGTCGCGAACCTCGGCCACGACCTGCAGCTGATGTCGGGCGGGCGCTTCATGCTCGGACTCGGCTCGCAGATCCGCGCCCACATCGAGAAGCGCTTCAGCGCGCAGTGGTCGCATCCGGCGCGGCGCATGCGCGAGTTCGTGCTTGCGCTGCGCGCGATCTGGGACTGCTGGCAGAACGGCACGCCACTCGATTTCCGCGGCGAGTTCTACACCCACACGCTGATGACGCCGGTGTTCACGCCGGGGCCGAACCCGCACGGACTGCCGCCGGTGTACCTGGCTGGCGTCGGGCCGCGCATGCTCGAGGTGGCGGGCGAGGTCGGTGACGGGCTGCTGGTGCATCCGTTCGCGACGCCGCGCTTCATCGCCGGGGAGGTGCTGCCGGCCTTCGAGCGCGGCATCGCACGTGCCGGCGCCACGCGCGCCGAGCGGGCGGTGTCGTGCCAGGTCATCGTCGCGACCGGGCTCGATCGCGAGGAGCGCGAGCGCAATTTCGCGCTGGCGCGCGGGCAGGTGGCGTTCTACGCCTCGACGCCCGCGTACCGGCCGGTGCTCGAGGCGCACGGCTGGGGCGATCTGCAGTCGCAACTGAACGTGCTGTCGAAGCAGGGCAAGTGGCTCGAGATGGGCGAGTTGCTCAGCGAGGAACTGCTGAACGAGGTGGTGGTGCACGGCTCGCCCGAGGAAGTCGGCGAACGCCTGCGCGAGCGCTGCGCGGGCTGGGCCGAGCGGGTGAGTCCGGTGATCTACGCCGGCGACATGGAGCTGCGCGAACGCCTGGTGCGGGCCATCAAGCGCGCATGAGTACGCGGGCCGACACCGGACGGCACCGCTTCGCGGGCAAACCGATCCGGCACAAGCTGGCGATCGACGGCCTCCCGCTGGCGGCCTGGGAATGGCCTGGCGACAGTGACCCGATCCTGCTCCTGCACGCGACGGGTTTCCACGCGCGTTGCTGGGACGCCGTGGTCGAGGCGCTGCCGGGGCGACGCGTGTTCGCGCTCGACCTGCCCAGCCACGGCGGCAGCGGGCGGCGCGCACCGCCGTACGACTGGCGGCGCTTCGGCGAGGATGTGCGCGAGAGTATCGAGGCACTCGGCCTGCGCCGCGTGCTCGGCGTCGGGCACTCGATGGGCGGGCACGCGCTGGTGCTCGCGGCCGCGTCCGCGCTGCAGGCGTTTCGTGCTCTGCTGCTGGTCGACCCGGTGATCGTCGATCCGGAGTTCGGGCGCCACCTGCGCGGCCTGAGCGCCGACGATCACCCGGTCGGCCGGCGGCGTGATCGCTGGGAGTCACCGGAGGCGATGTTCACGGCCTTCCGGGCGCGCAGCCCTTATTCGGCGTGGGAACCGGCCGTGCTGCGCGATTACTGCGACTACGGGCTCGAACGCGATCCGCGTGGGGGCTACCGGCTGGCCTGCCCACCGGCACACGAGGCCGCGATCTACACCAGCATGGAGATGGCGCACATCCCGCCCGCGCTCGCGGCGCTGCAGCTGCCGGTCGACGTGATCCGCGCGCGCGCGCGCCGTCCCGAGGACAGCCCCTTCGATTTCAGCCCGTCGCCTACCTGGGAGCGGCTTGCCGACCTGCTGCCCGACGGCCACGACGAGCAGCTCGCGGAGTGTTCGCATTTCATTCCGATGGAGCGACCGCGCTGGATGGCGCAGCGCATCGCGCGCGCGGCCGCAGGCATGCGCTGATCCGACCCGACGGAGTGCTGACGATGGCAAGCGCATTTCTGGAGCATCTGTCTGCACGGCTCGCAGGCATCGAGCGCGATGGGCTGCTGCGGCGCGAGCGCGAGCTCGCGAGCGCGCAGGACGCGCTGGTGCGCGTGGCCGGCGGCGAGCCGGTCATCAACCTGTGCGCGAACAACTACCTCGGGCTGGCGAACCATCCGGAGCTGGTCGCGGCCGCTCACGCGGGGCTGGAGCACTTCGGCTTCGGC
>CAUJIL010000074.1 GCA_963204845.1 Pseudomonadota bacterium
ATTGGCCCCGGTAGCGCTCGATCCAGTCCTTGGGGACCTGCAGCGGAGCGTGGGTTCCGCCGGGCGCGAAATACAGCAGGAAGGGCTTGTCGGGAGTGGTGGAGTGCTGGGCGTGCAGCCACGCGATCGCCTGATCGGCCATGTCCTCGCTCAGGTGATAACCCTCGACCGGAGGGCGGTGAACCGGCGTGGTGCCCTCGTAGAGCGTGGGCTCGAACTGGTCGGTCTCACCCCCCAGGAACCCGTAGAATTTCTCGAAACCGAGCCCGGTCGGCCAGCGGTCGAACGGACCCGAGGGCGAGGCTTCCCAGGCGGGAGTGAGGTGCCACTTGCCGAAGGCCGCGGTGTTGTAACCGTTGCGGCGCAGCAGCTCCGCGATGGTGGCGGTTTCCTTGCGCAGCACGCCCTGGTAGCCCGGGTAGGCATTGGAAGAGTTCAGGACCGCGCCCACGTTGGCGGCGTGGGGGCTGCGCCCGGTGAGCAGCGATGCGCGTGTCGGGGAGCAGATGGCGGTGGTGTGGAACCGGTTGTAGCGCAGACCCTCGTTGGCAAGCGCATCGAGTGCCGGTGTGGCCACCGGACCACCGAAGGTCGACGTGGCGCCGAAACCGACATCGTCGAGCAGCACCAGCACCACGTTCGGGGCGCCTGCGGGAGCCTGGATCCGGGGGATGGACGGTGGGGTGTCGGCGGCCACGGACAGGGCGGCGAGAGTGCTCGCGATGCCGAAACACAGGGCCAGGCAGCTGCGAGCGAGTCCGCGGTACGTCGTTGCGATACAGTGACTGTCCATCGGCATCGATTCCTGTCCGTGCGGGGCTGGAACCGGACTTCCAGCCGCGCCATGATTTGAGCACTTGGTGAAGCGGCGAAGAAGATAGCGGACGGCGGCGGGCAGGACAATAGGGGGAGGGGCAGGAGTACATGGTTTGCGATCCGGACCCGATTCCGCTGCGCCAATACGCATCGCTGGTGGCTGCCCTCTATCGTGGGCCGCGGCAGCAAAGTCCGTGGAGCGATTTTCTGGAGGAGTTGCGCGCGGTCTTCGAGCCGTGCATCACGGTCATCGGGCTACGCCTTCCGCGCCCGGGCGATCCCGGCATCGCCTACGTCGGTGGCGCGAACTTTTCGCCGGAGGATCACCGGTCCTACGCGAACAAGTTCAAGGCACTCGATCCTCTGGTGGACCTGCCGGACGGCGAGACGGTCGCGCTCGACGATGTGATACCCAGAAGGGAACTGGAGCGAACCGCGTATTACCAGACCTTCATGCGTCCGTTCGACCAGGCGCAGGTCATGGGCTTCGACATCCACAGCAACGGACGGGTGGCCGTTTTCCTGCGCCTCATCCGGGGCCACGGCGCACCGGATTTCGACCGGCGCGACCGCGACATCCTGGAACTCCTGAAGCCCCAGTTCCGTGAACTCGTCGGCTGGATGGACAGCAGCCGCACGCATCTTCGCGAACACCAGCTGTTCGAACAGGCCTCCTCGAGCCTGGCGATGGCGACCATCGTGCTCGACGCCGGCCTGAACATCGTGCATTCGAACAGCGTGGCCGGGCAACTGCTCGACAGCGGCAACGGCATTTCCCGTGTCGGCGCAAGGCTGCGTGCGACGATGCCTGGCAGCAATCAGCAACTGCAGCAGGCGTTGCAGCGCGTGCTGGCGAGCGAGGACGCGCGCGTGCCGGTGGTGGTGCCGATCACGCGCGCCGCGCACAGCCATCCGCTGCTGCTCACACTGAAGAGGTTGCCCGAGCAGGAAGAATCCGAGGACGGACCGCACATCGCCGTCTACATGACGGCGCCGGAGATTCGCCAGCTCGACCAGATCCAGCTGGTCGTCGATGCCTTCGGCCTGACACCCCGGGAGGCACGCCTGGTCATCGCGCTCGCCAACGGGGGCACGCTCGACGAGTTCGTCGCAAGCACCGGCGTAAGCCGCAACACCGCGCGCACGCATCTGTACAGCGCGTTTCGCAAGGTCGGCGTGTCGCAGCAGTCCTCGCTGGTCAGTCATGTGATTCGTGCGATCTACGGGCTGTGACGCGAAACGGGCGATGCCGCAGCCGGCAAGCGCACGTGCGGATCGGGGCGCCGGAGTGGCCTTCCCCGATCAACCCGTACGAGTTCGCATAATGTATATTATGGTAAATCAATAAAAGCACCGGAGCCGACCGTCCTCAGGTCGGGTGCCGGCATCGTCCCCAGCCAGCCGGCACATGCGGCAGATCGGAGGGCTCGTCGATGTCGTTCAGTGTCTCCGCGATCTGCAGGCTGAGTCCCCCGGCGCGGACGCGCGCCACGGTCTGCTCGAACACGCGCGGCGTGCTCCACGCAATGCCGGCGAAGATGCCGGCGTCGAACCGGTTCAGTCCCAGCAAGGCGTAGCCGCCGTCGGCCGTGCCGTGGATCACGGCGTCGAAGCGGTCCAGCACGTTCGCGGCGGCCTGCAAGCGACGCGTGTCGAGCGCCGGGCAATCGGTGCCCACCAGCAGCGGACGCGCGCCTTCGCACACGCAGCGCTGCGCGGCGCACGCCAGGCGTTCGCCGAGGTTGCCTTCACCCTGCGCGCGCACACTGAGCGCTTCCGGCAACGCCACCTGCTGCCATTGCGGATCGTGCAGTCCAGGTGTCACGCATAACTCCACCTGCACGCCCGGTACCGCGAGCGCCTGCCCGAGCGTGTGCTGCAGCATGCGCCGCGCGAGCGCCGCGGCGCCGTCGGCGCCCAGCGCGGGAATCAGCCGTGTCTTGGCCCGTCCCGGTGCGGGTACCCGCGCGAAGATCAGGATACGGACCGGCGTCATCGGTAACGCTCGGCCAGCCGCTCGGGCGCCACGCCCCGCCAGTAATCCCAGCGCAGCCGCCACATCAGCACGATCGTCGGCCACGCACCGCGCGTGTCCCAGCGTCTTCCGGACGTAACGACACGTGCGGCCAGACACAGCGGACGCCCGTACCCGCGGCGCAGCCGGCGACAGAGTTCGACGTCCTCCAGCAACGGCTGGTCGGCAAAGCCGCCGATGCTCGTGAACGCGTCCCGCCGCACGAAGATCGCCTGGTCCCCGGTAGCGATGCCGCTCAGTCGCGAGCGCAGGTTCATCAGCGCCGCGACCAGCGGCAGCCAGCGCGAGCAGCCTGCGATCCGGACATCGAAACGCCCCCATCGGCCGCGCGAACGTGCCAGGGCCGCGCACAACGCATCGATCGCCGACGCCTCGATGCGCGTGTCCGCGTGCAGGAACAGCAGGACGTCGCGGCTCGCGAGTTGCGCGCCGGCGTTCATTTGCCGTGCGCGCCCCGGTGCCGAGCGCAGCACGCACCGGCCCGGCGCCGCCAGGCGCTCGAAGCTGCCATCGCTGCTGCCGCCGTCGACGACGATCGTCTCGCAACCATGGTCGGCCAGCGCCCGCAGTTGGCGATCGAGTGCCGCGACCATCGGGAGCTCGTCGAGTACCGGCACGATCACCGATACCGGGGCCGTGGGCGTGTGCATCGGGGGCGCCACCCTCAGCGCCTGCGCCACGCGTGGTAGCGTTCGCTCCACGCCAGCAGCGCCGCTGGCGCATGTGCCCGCTTCCACTGCCCCGCCGCGTGCCGGTTGGCCTCGGTGAGGGTCGGGTAGGCGTGCACGCTGCCCAGGATCCGGTTCAGCCCCAGTCCGTTACGCATTGCCAGCACGAATTCGGCGAGCATTTCCCCGGCGTGTTCACCGACGATCGTCACACCGAGGATGCGATCGCTGCGCGGGCGCGTCAGCACCTTCACGAAACCGTGCGCCGCGCCGTCGGTGATCGCGCGGTCGAGTTCCTCGAGGTTGTAGTGCGTCAGTTCGTACGCTATCCCCCGCGCCTGTGCCTCCTGTTCGTTGAGTCCGACCTGCGCAATCTCGGGATCGGTGAACGTGGTGCGCGGGATCACCGACAGGTCTGCGCGCACGCGTTTCAGGTCGCCGAACAGCGCGTTGACGGCCGCGTGCCAGGCCTGGTGCGCGGCCGTGTGCGTGAACTGATGCGGTCCGGCGACATCACCCGCGGCGTAGATGTTCGGATAAAGCGTCTGCAGGTAGTCGTTGGTCGCGATCGTGCGCCCGGTCTGGATACCGAGTTCGTCCAGGCCGTAACCTTCCAGTCGCGCGCTGCGGCCGACCGCGCAGAGCAGCGCGTCGAAAACGATGCGCCGCTCGGCTTCCGCGCTGCTTACCACCAGGCACCTGCGTTCGCCCTCGCGCTCGCAGCGCAACGCCTGGTGCGCGGTCAGCAGTTCCACGCCGTCGGCGGCGAGCGCCGCGTGAGCGCAGGCGGCTACGTCCTCGTCCTCGCGCCCGAGAATGCGTGTGCCGGTCTCGACCACCACCACCTGCGATCCGAGACGCGCGAAGCCCTGCGCCAGTTCGCAGCCGAGCGGCCCTGCCCCGAGCACGACCAGCCGGGGCGGCGGCGCGTCCAGCGTCGCGAAGGCGTCCCACACGGTATCGCTGGTCAGGTAGCCGCATTCCTCCAGTCCCGGGATCGCGGGCACGACGGGGCGCGCACCGGTGGCGATCACGATGCCGCGCGTCGTGAGCCGCCGCGTGACGCCGTCGTGGCCGGCGATCTCCACCGTCCACGGATCGAGCAGGCGCGCCCTGCCCTGCACCACGTCGACCCCGAGCCCTCGGTAGCGCTCGACGCTGTCGTGCGGCGCGATCGTCTCGATGATGTGCCGGATACGCTGCATCAACGCGCGGAAATCCACCGCCGGTTCCCCATCCGGCAGGCCATAGCGATGCGCATTGCGGATCTGCTGCGCGAGCCGCGCGCTGCGCAGCAGCGCCTTGCACGGCACGCAGCCATGGTTCAGGCAGTCGCCGCCCATCCGCCCGGACTCGACCAGCGTGACCTTCGCCTTCAGCGTTGCGCCGACGTAGCTCGCCACCAGTCCCGCCGCGCCGGCGCCGATCACCACCAGGTTGCGGTCGAAGCGCCGCGGCCGGGGCCAGCGCGCGTAGACGCGTCGTGCCCGCAGCCGCTGCACGGCCGCGCGGGCCACGAACGGAAACATGCCGAGCAGCGCGAAGGAAGCGAGCAGCGCCGGCGACAGGATCCCCGCGGGATCCTCGATCCGTCCCAGCTGGGTGCCGGCGTTCACGTAGACCAGCGTGCCGGGTAGCATCCCCGCCTGGCTCACGCGATAGAACGTGCCGGTGCCCAGCCGGGTCAGGCCCAGCAGCAGGTTGACGAGGAAGAACGGAAATAGCGGCACCAGCCGCAGCGTGAAGAGGTAGAACGCCCCGTCGCGCGCGATGCCCTCGTCGATCGCGCGCAGACGCTCGCCGAAGCGTCGCTCCAGCACATCGCGCAGCAGAAAACGGGCGCTGAGGAAGGCCAGGGTGGCGCCGATGCTCGAGGCGAAGGACACCAGCACGGTGCCGGTCGCCAGACCGAACAGGGCGCCCGCCGCGAGCCCGAGGATCGTGGCCCCCGGCAGCGAGAGCGCGGTGACGGCGACGTAGAGCGCAAAGAAGCCGCCGCCGACCGCAAGCGGCGCGGCGGCCCGCAACTCCACGAGGCGGAGCTGGCCCGCCTTCAGCGCGGCAAAACTCAGCCACTGGTGCAGATCGAGCACGAAGAACGTGGTGATGCCGCCGCCCAGCGCAGTCAGCAGCGCCAGTCTGGCCGCCGGGCTCGCGTGGCGCTTCATGTCAGGGCACCACCGCAGCTGCTGCCCTGCCCGGCCGTGCAGCCGTAGCAGTGGTCGGCAACGGCTATGGGCCAGCCGGCGAGGTCGGCATCGAGCAGGTCGGCCAGGTGCACCCGCGCTCGCCCGGCGACGCCGATGCCGAGCTGCTGGTTGAAGTCGCAGTCGTGCAGGTATCCCCGCCAGTCCACGCTCAGCAGCCGGCGGCACATCACGTGCTCGAGGTTTGCCTCCACATGGTGGTCGCGCAGCAGTCGCATGTAGCCGGCGAAGCGGCCCTGCGTCAGCAGCATGCTGCCGAAGCGCTGGATCGGCATGTTTGCCAGCACGAGCAGGCGGTTGAAAATCACCCGGTGGCGCAGCGCGAGCTCACGCCGGTAGTCCGCCTCCAGTTCCGGCTGCGCCGGCGGCAGCGACGGTCCCTGCGGGTTGTAGACCAGATCGAGCACGAGCCCCGAATCCGGTACTCCATAGCCCAGCGCGTTCAGTTGCCGCAGACCGGCGATGCTTCGCTCGAACACCCCTTCCCCGCGCTGGCGGTCGACGTTCGGCTGTGCGTAACACGGCAGCGAGGCCACGACCGCGACGAGCTGGGTGGCGAGGAAGCCGGCGAGGTCCTGCTGGCCGGGTTCCGACAACACGGTGAGGTTGCAGCGATCGATGACCCGCACGCCCAGCTCGCGCGCCGCGCGCACCAGCATGCGGAAGCCCGCGTGCAGCTCGGGTGCGCCGCCGGTGAGATCCAGCGTGGCGATTGCGCGCACCCGCAGCACCTGCAGCAGCAGCGCCAGCGTCCCGTCGTCCATCGCCTCGGTGCGCGTGGGTCCCGCGTTCACGTGGCAGTGCAGGCAGCGCTGGTTGCAGCGGTAGCCGAGGTTCACCTGCAGCGTGTCGAGCACCCCGCGGTGCAAGGGCGGAAAGTCGGTGTCGCGAAGCAGCGGCAGCATGTCGCGCATGGTGGTCATCGCGTCCGTTCGAGCATGCCTGGCGCACGCGATCCATGGCGTCGCACGTAACGGCGGTCGATGCGGTCCTTCCAGTACCACGGTGCGCGCCCCGCCACGCACCACGAACCCCACGACAGCACCGCGTGACCTGGTGCGGTGGCCAGCAGGTACAGCGAACGCGTGCGTGGCGTGTAGCGGAGCGTCGGTTCGCCCGCGAGCCGCGCCAGCAGATTGTGCGCCAGCACGGGCCCGGCGCGCACCGCATGCACGCCCGCGCGCGGCAGAAGCACATCATCGCGTTCGCACACGTCGCCGGCCGCAAACACCTCCGGATGCGACACGCTCGCGTGATCGGCACCCACGGCGACGAAGCCCGCCGCGCTCAGCGCGAGTCCCGAGCCGCGCAGCCATGCGGGCGCCGCCGCGCCGGTCGTCGCGACGATCGCATCGGCGGCTATCCGCTCACCCGTCTCCAGCAACAGGCCACCGCTGGCCCCGGTGGCTGCCCCGCACACGAAACGGATCCGGCGTTCACCGAGCAGCGTCTCGACCCGGCGCGCCACCGTTGGCGCATGTCCCGGCAGCAGTCCGGCGGCCGAGGCGACCAGTGTCACCGAGGCGCCGTGCGCGCGGGCAGCGAACGCGTGGCGCGCCGCGCACGCGACTTCCACCCCGGCCGCGCCCGCCCCGACGACCACCAGATGAAAACGCGGCGTGACCACGGCGCGCGCGAGCAGGTGCGGCCAGTGCGCCACGAATCCGCGCAACGGCCGGATCGGCAGCAACGGGCGGTCACTGGACCCGAGCGCGCCCAGGCCGCCCGTCTGGCTGCCGAGGTCGAGCGACAGCAGCGCGTAATCGAGGACATCGCCGCCGGCGAGTTCGATGCGGCGCCGGTTGGCGTCGATGGCGGCCACCGCATCGAGCACGAGACGCACGCCCGCGCGTCGTGCCAGGACGCGCAGATCGATCGTGCACTCGTCGAGCGTGTAATGCCCCGCCATCCAGCCGGGGACCATGCCGGAGTAGATCTGCAACGGGTCAGGTACCACCAGGCTGACCTCGGCGCGCGGCGCGCGGCGCGCGAGCACCGCGAGTACCGCGAGGTGCGCGTGGCCGCCGCCCGCGAGCAGCAGCGGACCCATGGGTGGGGGCATGCGGACGGGACCGTCGGCGCTAGCGCAACGCGAAGCGCTGCGCGGCCGGCGATCCCTGTGCGCAGATCGCATCGATCCCGGCCAGCGCGGCGGCGTCGAGCACCCAGTCCACGGCGGCGACGTTCTCATCGACCTGCGACGGGCGGCTGGCGCCGGCGATCACCGAACTCACGCACGGCTGCGCGAGCAGCCACGCGATCGCGAGCTCGGCCATGGTGTGTCCGCGCGCCTGCGCGAACGCCTCCAGCGCCTCGAGCTTCGCCCAGTTCGCCTCGGAAGGAATGCGCTCGTAGGCCATGGGGCGGGTCGCCAGCAGCGAGTCGGGCGGATACTGCTGGTCGCGGCGGTACTTGCCGGTCAGGAATCCTCCGGCCAGCGGTCCCCACGGCACGATGCCGAGCCCGTGGGTGGCGCAGCACGGCAGATGCTCCTGTTCGATGTCGCGCTGCAGCAGGTTGTACTGCGGCTGCGAGGTAACGAAGCGGTGCAGGCCGTGGTGGCGCGAAGTCCACATCGCCTCGGATACCTGCCACGCGGAGAAATTGCTGCAACCGATGTAGCGGACCTTGCCGGCACGCACGAGGTCGTCGAGTGCGCGCAGCGTTTCCTCGATCGGGGTCGAGGGATCCGGGAAGTGGATCTGGTACAGGTCGATGTAATCGGTCCCCAGCCGTCGCAGGCTGGCCTCGACCGCGCTCAGCACGTAGTGCCGCGAACCGCCGCGTGCGTTCGGGCGCTGGTCGACCGGTGCGCCGGACGGACCGCCCCCCATCGGCCAGCCGAACTTGGTCGCGATGACCAGATCGGCGCGCCGGCCCCTGATGGCACGCCCCACGAATTCCTCCGACCGCCCCAGGTCGTAGACATCGGCCGTGTCGATGAAGGTGATGCCGCGATCGAGCGCGCGCTCGATCACCGCGCGCGAAGCGGCCTCGTCGTGCAGCCAGCCGAAGTAATGCGTGCCGAGCCCGATGGCCGAGACCTTCAGACCCGAGCGGCCCAGGTTGCGGTAGTCCATGCGTGCGTTCTCCGTTGGGTTGGTGGCGATGCTCAGTACGCGCCCTGCTCCAGCGCCTGGTAGACGACGGCGCCTTCGGTGTCGCGCGGCACCGGCCACCCGGTGAGGTGGCAGATCGTCGGCACCAGGTCGATGCACCACACGTTGCGCTCGAGTTCGACGCCCCGGCGAACGCCCGGGCCGCAGAGCGCGAACAGCCCGCGCAGCGATCCGTGCTGCCAGTCCGCGGTCGGCAGGAACGGTCCGTGCTGGAAGCCGTGATCGTGGCGCAGCGCGTAGACCACATCGCCGGCCTGCTCGCCGTGGATGTTGAGAAAGCGCGCGTCCTCCCTGCGCAGCGCGAACAGCACCGGTTTACGACCGCTTCCCGGATCGACGTACTCGGTGAGCGCGCGCACGATCGACTGCTGCACGGCCGCATACTCCTCGCCGGGCTGCACGATGCCGTCGGGGTCGCGACCCGCCAGGTTGATATGCACCCAGCATACCGGGCGGGCGATCGCACGCGTGCGTGACCAGTCGATGCCGTCCGCGCTGCGCGCCAGCAGCCCCGCGTCGGCGAGGATCGCGTTGGCGTCGATGCCGGCGTGCCCCGCGGGCTTGGATCCATGGTCGGAGATCAGCGCGAGCAGGGTCTCGCTTTCGTCCACGCCCGCGAGCAGGTCGCGTGCAAGGCGATCGCAGGCCTGGTAGATGCCGAGTTCCAGCGCCTCCTGCGCGGCCCGTTCGTCGTCCGTGGCTGCGGTGCGCGGATCGAGTACGTGCGAGATGGAATGCCACGCGGTGTCGGGCAGGTGGTAGCGCATCACGAACAGGTCCCACGGCTCGCGCGCGAGCACGTGTGCACAGGCGTCTGCGTACCAGCGCCGCTGCATCTCGAGTTCCTCGAGCAGCGTGTCGGCGCCGAACCAGCGGCGGTTGTAGCCGTGGAAACCGCCGTCCGGCGTCGGCAAGCCGTGCGCCGAGACCATCGATTGTGCGAGTTCCGGTGGATGCGACCAGCCCTCGAGCGCACACAGCGCGCTGTGGTAGAGCCTGAGATCGCCGGCGTCGGGCGACAGCGCCAGCAGCTTCAGCGCGAACGCACACGGCTGTACGCCGGAGGCGGTCACGAACTCCTGGCGCAGCACCGGGCTCCACTGGCCCGGCCTCAACTCGGCGAACGCGGTCGCACCGTCCTTCTCCGTGCACACGAGCACGCGATCGAAACCGTTGCCCTGCGCGTCGAGCACCAGCAGTTGCCAGCTACGCTGCTCGACCGGTTCCCATCCGCCGCGCGCACGCAGTACCAGCTCCGCGGCCAGCACGGCGCGTGCGTCGGGCAGATTCGTCCAGCCGGCCGGAGCATCCAGACGGATGCGCATCGGTTCGACGGATGCGGGCTGGAACGCTTCGGTACAGAACAGTCCGGGCCCGGCGCACGCGGTGTAGACGCCGGGCCCCGCGGCGCCGGTGCCGAGTCCGTCCTCGTCGAGGCGCAGCGGGTCGGGTGAGCCCGCGGCGGCGTGCTGCGCGGCGACCAGGTTCGGATGGAACCACTGGTTGATGTCGCAGCCGGAGCCGCCGATCTGCACGCCGTTCGTCACCACCGGTGGCCAGGTGGTCACGAAGTTCACCACCGCCGATCGCTTGCCGGCGCGGGCAATCGCGTTCCACAGGTATTCGGCTTTCACATCGGGGCTGTGGAAGGCCATGTGCGCGCGGTCCAGCGGATCGCCGGGGATGCGCACCGTGTAGTCGCCGATGCCGTGGGTGGCGGGCCACGCGCCGGTGGCGATGGAGGTCCAGTTGGCCGGTGTCGCGGTGGGCAGCGGAACCATCGCGTTCGGCGCCAGCACGCCGTTGGCGATCAGCCGCGCCAGCGTCGGCAGACGTCCGTCGCGGCAGTACTGCAGCAGGCGGGGCGCGACCGGGCCGTCGAGACCGAAGATCAGCACCTTGCGCGGTCTGCTGGTCATCGCGATACCTCCCGGTGGCGTGCTGGCATGGGTTGGTACATTATCACCGTCGGGCGCATCGTGCCGGCCAGCCTGACCGGCGGCGCCGCGCACCCGGGAGGACAGCGATGGATTACCCGCCGGAACTGCGGATCGCGGCCGATCGTGTCGCGATCCAGGACCTGATGGCGCGCTATGCGTACGCCGTCGATGCCAAGCGCTGGGAAGTGCTCGACGAGGTGTTCGAGCACGGCGCCGTGGTCGATTTCCTCGCCAACGGCGGCGTGCGCGACACCTGGCCCGCGATCGGCGCGTGGTTGAGCGCCGCGATGTCCGGCTTCACGGCATGCCAGCATTACCTGTCGAACTTCGCGACCGATGTCGACGGTGACCGGGCGCGCTCGCGGTTCTATGTGTTCACGCAGATGATCACCGCCGGTGGT
>CAUJIL010000075.1 GCA_963204845.1 Pseudomonadota bacterium
CTGTCGCTCGGCACCGGCACGCGCGTCGTGGCGACCGAGAAGCTGCACACCCAGGGCAACATGCAGGTCACGGGCAACTCGCTCGACCTGGCCATCACCGGTCGCGGCTTCTTCCAGGTGCTGCTGCCCGATGGTACGACCGGCTACACGCGCGACGGCAGCTTCCAGGTCAATGCCCAGGGCGAGCTCGTGACCTCGTCCGGCTACGCCGTCCAGCCGAGCATCACGATCCCCGACGGCGCGCAATCGGTGACGATCGGCACCGACGGCGTCGTCAGCGTGCAGCTCGCCGGCCAGAGCGCGCCGACGCAGGTCGGCTCGATCCAGCTCGTCGACTTCATCAACCCGGCCGGCCTGCAGCCGCGCGGCGAGAACCTGCTGATGGAATCGGCGGCCAGCGGCCCTGCACAGAGCGGCACTCCGGGCCTGAACGGCCTCGGCAGCGTGCAGCAGGGCTCGCTCGAGGCCTCCAACGTCAACGTGGTCGAGGAGCTGGTGACCATGATCGAGACCCAGCGCGCCTACGAGATGAACTCCAAGGCCATCTCGACGACCGACCAGATGCTCGAATACCTGACCTCCAGGATCTGATATGGCCCCCCGGTGTCAACGGGCACGCATGGGTTTCTCACGCTCGGGCGCGTGCGCAGTAGGGTCGGTTCGGATGCGTGGGATGAGCACGGCACACCGGATCGGCAACGCGGCGCACGCGCTTTCGGCGACGATGGATCACTCTGATATCCGCGGGCTCTTTACCGCATGTCATCGGTTCGTCGCGGGGCGGCCTCGATCTGATAAGCGGGGATCACTGCGGGAGTGCCCACGTAGAACCGTCGAGGATTCCCCTGATCGTGTTCATGTGCCGCGTTGCCGATCGGGTGTGAGTGCGCAGGTGGCCGGTCGTTCTTCTCCTGCGTTGGCGTGGTGCGTGCCGCGCTCAGCGCTCGACGGGCACGTGGCGCGCGACGTCCCAGACGAAGGCGGCAAGCTCGCGCGCGATCGCGACGCAGACCTTGTTCTGGTGCACGCCGCGGGCGCTGAGCTTGCGATAGCGACTGCAGAGCCGCAGCTGTGCCTTCCAGGCGAGGTCTCGGATCGGCTTCGGCTGCCCCTCGCAGCGCACGACGCGCGCGCGGTTCATGCGCGGCGCGTAGCGATAGCTCCAGGCCGACTCGATCAGCACGCGGCGCACGTGGCCGTTGCCGGTCTTGGTGATCTTGCCCTGGGCGCGCGACTCGCCGGTGGAGTACTCGCTCGGCACGAGGCCGAGGTAGCTCATCAGCTCCTTGGGATGGGCGAAGCGCGCCAGGTCGCCGAGCTCGGCCACCAGCGTGACGGCGGCGACGAAATCGATGCCCTTGAGCGTCATCAGGGCGCGCACGACGGGCGCGAAGCGCCACGGCTCGACCTGCTCGCGCAGGCTCGCCTCGAGCCGCTGCACGCGCTCGTGCGCCTCGCGCACCGCAGAGCGGTACTCGGCATAGGCGATGTTCTGCGCCGCGTGCGCGAAGGACACCTCGCCCAGGTAGCGTTCATGCGCCGCGCTCCACGAGGTCTTGCCCTCGTAGCGATGCCCGTGCCGCAAGAGCATCGCCTTGAGCTGCTGGCGCGCCTTGAGCCGGGCGCGCACCGCGTCCTCGCGGGCACGCGAAAGATCGCGCAGCGCCTCGTCGCGCGCATCCGGGATCGTCACCGGCGTGAGCTCGCCGGCGCGCAGATAGCGCGCCAGCATCAGCGCGTCGCGACGGTCGGTCTTGATGCGCTCACCGGGCTTGCGCGGGGTCTTGGCCACCGCGATCACCTCGCAGCGGTAGCCGCGCGCGATCAGCTCCCGGGCGAGCGTGTAGCCGCAGGGGCCGGCCTCGTAGGCGAGGTTCAGCTGGGCGGGCTTGCCCAAGTGCGAGAGGGCCTTGAGCAACTCGGTGAGCTGCGGGCCCGTGGTGCCGACAAAGCGCGGGGCGGCACGGCCTGGCGCGGCCACTGCCACCGCAATGGAGCCCTTGTGAACGTCCAATCCGACGTAACCGGTGATATCGTGTTCCATGGTCTGCCTCCTGTATGTGGTGCAGAGCACGCCGCGCGTCGGCGTTCTGCATGTGGCTCTACGTACTCATGTGCGCAATCCACGG
Source organism: Pseudomonadota bacterium (assembly GCA_963204845.1). Classification (GTDB taxonomy): domain Bacteria; phylum Pseudomonadota; class Gammaproteobacteria; order Pseudomonadales; family UBA5518; genus UBA5518. Next base: position 2,130 of record CAUJIL010000075.1, read on the forward strand.
TACGCCAGGAGGCAGACCCCGTCCTTCCTCATGTGAGTGGCCTCCGCGGCGAAAGCTGCGGGGGCCATGTTGTCTGATCCGGACTTTTCCGGCTCCGCCGGAATCCACGAGGGGCGGCAGGCAACTGCCGCCCCTCGTTCGTTCCGCGACCGCTCACTGCCGCTGCAGGATCTGCAGCTCGAAGCGGCGGTAATCGATGATCAGACGCGACGCGACGCCGAGCAGGTCCATGCCGAGCAGCAGCGCCGGCGTGTCTTCGAGATCCCAGTAGCGGAACACGTGCAGGTCGGCGAACGTGACCTGCAGGTTGGCGAGCACGACGTCGCCGATGCGGATCCGCGGCGCGTACAGCGACTCGCCGGGCTGCACGGCATCGGTGGCGCCATAGACCTGGGTCGGACGCCGTACCTCGCCGGCGCCGCGCGCATCCAGCAGCAGGCGCCGCTGCAGCAGCAGATTGCCGAGCGTGCGCTCCGCGCCGGTGTCGATGATCGCCCGGCCGCGCACCGGGCCGATGCGCGCATCGATCACCAGCACGCCGTGCCGCCGCTGTCGCGCGGGCACGGCCACGAATCCGCGCGGCGCCGCTTCGCCGCGCGAGCGGGTGATCGTGACCCGGTCGGCGCCGAAGTCGATGTCGAGGCGATGGCCGCGCATGCCCTCGG
>CAUJIL010000076.1 GCA_963204845.1 Pseudomonadota bacterium
GAGGAGCAGGCATGAGCGCGCACGCAGCGACGCCGGCGGTCAGCGGCGGCAACAGCATCGACATCGATGTCGGCGGCACCTTCACCGACTGCTTCGTGCAGTTCGAGGGCCGCCACCTCAGCGCCAAGGCGCCGACCACGCACTACGACCTCTCGGTGTGCTTCCGCGAGGCGATCGGACTGGCGGCCGCCGAACTGGGGCTCGACTTCGGCGCGCTGGTCACGCGCTGCGACGTGGTGCGCTACTCGACCACCAAGGCGCTGAACGCGCTGCTCGAGCGGCGCGGCCCGCGGCTCGGCCTGATCACCACCGCCGGCCACGAGCACGTGAACCTGATCGGCCGCTCGATCCAGTGGCAACACGGGCTGAACCCGGCCGAACTCGACGGGCTGGCGAAGGTGCGCCGTCCCGAGCCGCTGATCCCGTTCACGATGACCGTCGGCGTGCGCGAGCGTGTGGATTACGCCGGCAAGGTGCTGATGCCGATCGACGCCGAGGACGTGCGCCGCAAGGTGCACGCGCTGGTGGACCGCGGCGTGGAGGGTTTCGTGGTCTGCCTGCTGTGGGCGCACGTGAACCCGGTGCACGAGCGGGCGGTGCGCGAACTGATCGAGGAGATGTACCCGGACGTGAACCTGGGCGCGATGCCGGTCTACCTGTCATCCGAGGTGGCGCCGGTGTGGCACGAGTACCCGCGCCTCAACGCCACCACGCTGAACGCCTTCCTGCAGTGGGAACTGCAGGACCAGTTCGCGCAGCTCGGCTTCGACCTGCGCCAGAGCGGGCACCGCCGTCCGTTGCAGATCGTGAGCAACGTCGGCGGCATGGCGAAGGCCTCGCGCACGCGCGCGCTCGACACCTTCGGCGCCGGTCCGGTGGCGGGGCTGTTCGGCGCCGCGTACATCGGTGCGCAGGCGGGCGTCGAGGACATCATCGTGACCGACATGGGCGGTACCAGTTTCGACTTCGCACCGGTCAGCGGTGGCGAGGTGCGCTACTTCGCCGATAACGCGGTGATCGACCGCTGGCTCACCGAGCAGCCGATCATCGAGGTCAAGTCGATCGGCGCCGGTGGCGGCTCGATCGCGTGGCTCAATCCCGCCATGGGCAACCGCCTCGAGGTGGGCCCGCGCAGCGCCGGATCGAATCCGGGGCCGGCCGCCTACGGTATGGGCGGGCGCGAGCCGACCGTGACCGACGCCGACGTGGTGCTCGGTTACCTCGACCCGCAGGGCTTCCTCGGCGGGCGCATGAAGCTCGACCGTACGCTCGCGGAACGCGCGATCCGCCGACGCATCGCCGAGCCGCTCGGCATCGACGTGATCGAGGCCGCGGCGGCGATCCGGCGCACCATCGACGCGACCATGGGCGGCGTGATCGCCAAGGAAGTGCTGCTGAAGGGCCTCGACATCCGCCGCTTCAGCGTGTTCGCCAACGGCGGCGCCGGGCCGCTGCACTGCGTGGATTTCGCGCGCACCATCCGGCCCGACATGGTCTGCTACACGTTCCCGTATTCGAGCGTCTTCTGCGCGATGGCGGGCACCACCATGGACCTCTCGCACATCTACCAGCGCTCGGCGCACTGCACGCTGAAGGACCTGAGCTCCGGCACGCTGATCGACGCGGCCGGTCGCGAGGCGTTCAACCGCGTGGTCGAGGCGATGGTCCGCGAGGCCGAGCGCGACGTGCTGTCCGAGGGTTTCGGTCCCGAGCGCCTGGTGTTCACGCTGGAACTCGATATGCGCTTCGGCGGCCAGTTCCACCAGACGCGCACGCGCTCGCCGCATCTGCGGCTGGTGGCGGACACCGACATCGAGGACGTGCTGCGCGCCTTCGAGGAAGAGCACGCGCGGCGCTACTCGAAAATGAGCCTGTTCCCGGAGGGCACGGTGGAGGTCGAGACGATCCACCTGCTCGCGCGCGTCCCGCTGCCGAAGCCGCGGCTGCCCGAGATCGCCGCCGGCACGCGCGATGCCTCCGGGGCGCGCATCGGCGCGCGTGAGGTGTACTGGGTCGAGGTCGCGCGTCACGCGCCGACCGCGATCTACGACGCCGTCCGGCTGCGCGCCGGCAACGTGATCGACGGACCCGCGATCGTGCAGGCGCCGGATACCACTATCCTGGTCCCCGGCGATCGCGAGCTCGCGGTCGACCGCTTCGGCAACGGTGTGATCCGCCCGTGCTGATCGATGCCATCCATGCATAACCACACGACCCACCACAGGAGAACGAGCACATGAGCAACGGCAACGCGGACCGGCCGGTATTCGGCGTCGAGCTGCTTCCCGACGGGCCGAACGATCTCGCCGACGTGCGCTACGACAAGAACGTGAAGCCCGGCGTGGCGCGCATCACGGTCGAGCGGCCCGAGGTGCTGAACGCGTGGCGCCACGAGACGGTGCGCTCGGTGGTGCGCTCGCTGCTGGATGCGCACCTCGACCGCAGCATCGGCGTGGTGGTGCTGACCGGCGCCGGCCAGCGCTCGTTCTGCGCCGGCGGCGACATCAAGCAGGGCCGCAACGAAAGCCCCGAGAAGCTCGCGATCTTCCAGGAGGCGCACCAGGCGATCCGCACCTGCCTGAAGCCGATCATCGCGCGCGTGAACGGCAACTGCATCGGCATGGGGCACCACATCGCGTACCACTGCGATCTCACGATCGCCGCCGATCACGCGCTGTTCGGCCAGAACGGCGCCAATGTCGGCAGCCCGATCGGCGGCTTCCCGGTCAATTACCTCGCACGCATCATCGGGCACAAGCGCGCGCGCGAGATGTGGTACGCGTGCAAGCGCTACGGCGCCGCGCAGATGCTCGACTGGGGACTGGTGAACGCGGTGGTGCCGTACGACGAACTCGACGCTGAGGTCGATCGCTGGTGCGACACGCTGCTCGACAAGAGCCCGAACAGCCTGCGGCTGGCCAAGGCGACCTTCGAGCGCGAGATCGACCTCATCCGCGACACCAATACCTTCGGCGAGGTGTGCCCGGACTTCTTCCTCTCCGGCGGATCGTCGGCCGAGCTGCAGGAAGGACTCGACGCGTTCATCGAGAAGCGCAAGCCCGACTGGGCGAAGTTCCGTCGCCGCGACACCGACCGCTGAGCCACCTGCCGGAGGAACCGCGATGAGCACCTCGCACGACCGTGACCGTCCGTACTGGAACATGCAGATCGAGCCCTTCCTCGATACGCCGCAGCTGCGTGACCTGCAATTGCACCGGCTGCGCACGCACCTCGCGCGGCTCTACGAGGGTGCGCCGTTCTGGCGCGAGCGCATGCAGCGCCATGGCATGCAGCCCGGGGACGTGCACCGTCTCGAAGACCTCGGGCGCATGCTGCCGCCGTGCCGCAAGCACGACCTGCGCGAGGACGCCGAGACGCACGGCACCATCGGTTCGATGGAGCGCATGATCGCCGCGCCGATGGACGAGCTGAAACTGCTGGCCGCGACCAGCGGCACCAGCGGCGAACCCACGCCGTACCCGTTCACGCCGGCCGGCATGGCGGTGATGAACGAGACCTGGGCGCGCGTGTTCTGGCGCTGCGGCATCCGCCCCGGCGACCGCATCCTGCACGGCTTCGGGCTCAGCATGTTCATTGGCGGCGTGCCGCTGTTGATGAGTGCCTCGGCGATGGGCGCCTGCCCGATACCGGTGGGCGCCGAGGTGGGCGCCGAGCGGCTGCTGAAGATCGGTCAGACGTTCAAGCCGCGCGTGTTGTTCTGCACGCCGTCGTTCGCCGAATACCTGATCGAGGCGGCACCGAAGGCGATCGGGGCTCCGGTCTCCAGCCTCGGGATCGAGATCATCCTCTCCGGCGGCGAGCCGGGCGCGGGGCTGCCGGAAGTGCGCCGGCGCATCGAGAGCGCCTGGGGCGCGCGGCTGTTCGACATGGGCGGCGCCGGGGGGGGCTCGTGTGACTGGCACGACTACCAGGGCATGCACAACGTGGCCGTCGACGGCTCGATCTTCGAGCTGGTCGACCCCGAGACCGACGCGCCGATCGCGCTCGAGGACGGTGCGCGCGGCGAGTCCTGCCTGTCGACCATCATCGGCGACGGTTCGGTGGGCGGGCTGCGCACCAGCCTGGGCGACATCATGGAAGTCACGATGAGCCCGTGTCCCTGCGGGCGCACGGGTTTCCGTTACCGCATCGTGGGCCGCGTGGACGACATGCTGAAGGTCAAGGGCGCGATCGTGTACCCGGCCGCGCTCGACAACCTGATCGCCGCCTTCCATCCGCGCGTCACCGGCGAGTTCCGCATCGTGCTCGAAGAGCCGCCGCCGCGCGTCACACCGCCGCTTAAGCTGAAGATCGAGCACGCCGCCGGAATCGCCGGCGAGGCACTGCGCCAGCTCGAGGGCGAGTTGATCGAGCGCATGAGGAGCGATCTGCGCGTGACGCCGGCAATCACCTGGCTGGCGCCCGAAACGCTGCCGCGCACGGGCAAGAAGACCGATTTCTTCGAACGCAATTATCGCTGAAAGGTCGCGGCGCCAGCGCGTCGCACGAGGAGGGCACGCCGATGAAACTCGATCCGGAACTGCTGCAGCGCTATGCGGTGGAAGTGCCCGATGCGCGCGAACGACGCGGACTGGAGTCACTTGGCGCGGCGGATTTCGCGGTCTATTCCGCGCGCCTCGAGCTGATCGCGCAGGAAGCCAAGGCGGTGATGACCACCACCGCGATCTCCGAGCCGATCCAGTCCGGCGACTGCGCCTTCAGCATCTACACCGCGCAGGGCGATCTGGCGGTGGCGGCACCGGGCACCTACGTGCACTCGATCACCGGCCAGATCCCGATCAAGTACATCCTGAAGTACTACGTCGACGATCCCACCGTCGGCGTGCGTCCCGGCGACATGTTCTTCGCCAACGAGGCGCAGCTGGGCGGTATCCACTCGCCGGACCTGCTGGTGCTGATGCCGGTATTCCACGGACAGGAGCTGGTGTGCTGGGTGGTCGCGGCGGGCCACAACCAGGAGATCGGCGAGACCGATCCCGGCGGCCAGGAGCACATCCGCAGCCGCTACGACGAGGGGCTCAAGGTGCCGCCGCTGAAGATCGCGGAGAACCATCGCCTCAAGAGCGACGTGGTGGCGATGTTCTGCAACATGGTGCGCAACCACCGCATGCTCGAAAGCGATCTGCAGGCGCGCTGCGCGGCCTGCGTGCGTGCCGAGGAGCGGCTGCTGCCGCTGCTGGCCGAGGCCGGCTCCGATCGCATCGCCGGCGTGATGCGCCGCGCGATCGACGCCGCCGAGCAGGCCACGCGCGCCGCGCTCGCCGAACTGCTCGACGGCACCTACCGTCAGGTGCTGTTCCTGGACACGCCCGGCGGCAACCAGCGCGGACTGGTGCGCGTGATGGTGACGCTGCAGGTGCACGGTGACAGCATCACCATCGATCTCAACGGCTGCTCGCCGCAGGTGGCGGCGGCCGGCAACTGCCCCACCCATGCGGCGCGCGCGGCGATCAACGGGCAGATGCCTGCCTACGTGGCGCCGGGGGTGCCGTGCAGCTCGGGCCTGTTCGAACCGGTGCGGCTGGTCGCGCCGCCGGTGGGGACCGTGCTGAACCCGACGCCGGAGTCCGCAGTGATGGCGGGTGCACACCTGCTGGCGATCGCCTCGCTGGCCTTCGTGCAGTGCGTGGTGCGCGCCGGCTACCTCACGCGCAGGGAGTACATGGCGCTGCCGCTGGGATGGATCGGGGTGCTTTACAGCTACGCCGGGCTGGACCAGTACCAGCGCATGTGCACCGGTTTCTCGATCGCGATGTACAACTCCGCCGGCGGCGGTGCGCGCCCCGACAGCGACGGCATCGACTCGATGGGCGTGGTCGTGAGTTCGACCGCCGACAGCCTCGACGTGGAACACGACGAGGTGCAGCACCCGTTCATCCATGCCTTCCGCCGGCTGGCGCACGACCAGGCCGGTGCCGGCAAGTACCGTGGCGGGGCGGGCGGGTCGTGCGGTGCCTACGTGCACGACTCGGCGCTGCTGTACGGACAGATCATCTCGCTGCCGCACAGTTTCCCGGTCAACACGGGCGTCTTCGGCGGCTATGCCGCGGGCTGCGGTCCGGGCATCAAGGTCAGCAACGGCGGCTCGCAGCCGCTGGCGGACCCGGAGGTAGAT
>CAUJIL010000077.1 GCA_963204845.1 Pseudomonadota bacterium
CGCGCTCGCGCGGCGCCGGCTGTCTCATCGTGGCGCCCGCGACGCCGCGCGGCCGCGAGCGATCGCGTGCGCGGCCTCGGCGATCAGCCCCGGGCCGGCGTAGATGAAGCCGGTATAGAGCTGGACCAGGCTGGCTCCGCTGCGCACGCGCTGTGCCGCTGCCGCGCCATCCATGATGCCGCCGGCGCCGATCAAAGGCAGCTCGCCGCCCAGCTGCTCCGCGAGCCGCGCGAGCACCGCGTCGGCGCGCGCGGTGAGCGGCGCGCCGCTCAGCCCGCCGGCCTGCTCCGCCCCGGGCAGGCCCTCGACGCCCGCGCGTCCCACCGTGGTGTTGGTGGCGATCAGTGCATCGATGCGCGCGCGCCGCACGCTGTCGGCGACGCGGTCGATGTCCTCGTCGGCCAGGTCCGGCGCCACCTTCAGGGCCAGCGGAACCGCCCGGCCATGGCGCTGGGCGAGTTCGTCGCGCCGGCGCACCAGCACTGCGAGCAGGCGCTCCAGCGGCTCGCCGAACTGCAGGTCGCGCAGCCCCGGCGTGTTCGGCGACGAGAGGTTGATGGTGACGTACGAGGCGAGTGCGTGCACGCGCTCCAGGCAGTACAGGTAGTCGTCCTCCGCACGCTCCAGCGGCGTGTCCTTGTTCTTGCCGATGTTGATCCCCAGCACCCCGCGGTAACGTGCGGCGCGCACGCGCTCGCACAGGTGATCGACCCCGAGGTTGTTGAAGCCCATGCGGTTGACCAGCGCGCCGGCCTGCGGGATGCGGAACAGCCGCGGACGCGGGTTGCCGGGCTGCGGGCGCGGCGTCACGGTGCCGATCTCGATGAACGCGAAGCCGAGCGCCGCGAGCGCGTCGATGTGCTCGCCGTTCTTGTCGAGTCCGGCGGCCAGCCCCACCGCGTGCGGGAATTCCAGCCCCATGCAGCGCACCGGGTCCGAGGGCGGCGGCGGCGCAAGCAGCCGCTGCAGGTGCAGGCGCGCCAGCGCGTCCACGCCGTGCAGCGCCAGCACGTGCGCGGTCTCGCCGGGAAACAGGAACAGCAGCTTGCGCAGCAGCGGATACGGCAGGGTCACGCGTCGGGGCCGGTGGCTTCGGATCGGGCGCACAGGATAACCGATCGCAGGCGCGCCCGGCGCGCGCTCAGCCCGCGCGCGGCTGTGCCAGCGCGAGCAGCGCGCGTACCGCCACCGCGTACATCGGGTACTCCTGCGTGCGTGCGTCGCGGATCCGCCCGACCAGCAGCCGCCACTGCGCGACCGCTGCCGCCTGCGAGGCCTCCCAGCGCTCGACGCAGGCACCGGCGTCCGGCTCGTCGGGCGCCTCGCGCGCCACCGCCGCCACGATCGCACGCAGCTGCCAGTCGAGTTCGTCGAGGTAGGACTCGCGCGCCAGCGCCTGCCACTGGTTGTCCACCGCGAGCGCGCTGATCTGCTTGCCGAACCAGTAGCAATCCAGCCGGTCGTTCAGTGCGCAGGCAATACGCGCGGCGCGCTCGACCTCCACCGCCTGCGCGAGCGCGACGTCGACCATGCCGAGCGCGCCGATCAGCATCGAGGAGCCGGCGAACGCGACCGCCAGCGCCGGCGGCAAGCCGGCCGCGAGCAGTTCGTCGTGGCGCTTGCGCCACGCCTCGAGCTGCTCGCCGCGCACGCACTCGCCCATCGCGGCCTGGATGCGCGCCACCGGCGCCGCCAGCGCCGCCACCTCGGCCGCCATGTCGCAGGCGCCGCGGCGATTGTGGATGAACCAGCGCGTGGCGAGGCGCAGCAGCCGTTGCAGGTCGGCGAGCACCTCGAGCTGCACGCCCGCCTCGACCGCGTGCTCCAGCGCCTCGACCTCCCGCCACCAGCGATGCAGGTCGAACACGTCACGCGCGACGACCCAGGCGCGCACGATCGCGGCCACGCCGGCGTTGGTGCTCTGCTGCAGCCGCTCGATGAAGGTGATCCCCATCAGGTCGACCAGGTCGTTGGCGATCTGGGTGGCGACGATCTCGCGCCGCAGCTCGTGCTGTGCGAGCCGCTCGCCGAAGCGCTCGACCAGCCGCGCCGGGAACGCGTCGGCGAGCGCGCGCGCCAGGTACGGATCCTCGGGCAGCGCGGAAGCCAGGATGTCGAGTTTCAGCTGCCCCTTCACGTAACACATCAGCACCGCGAGCTCGGGCCGCGTGAGGCCGCGACCGCGCGCGCGCCGCTCCGCCAGTGTCTCGTCGTCGGGCAGGAACTCGAGCCGGCGATCGAGCGCCCCGCGTGCCTCCAGCGAGGCGATCAGCGCCCGGTGCTCGTTGATGCGCAGCGCCGCCTCGTGCGCGGCGATGCTGATCGCCTGTGTCTGGCGGTAGTTGTTCGCGAGCACCAGCGCCGCGACCTCGTCGCGCATCTCCTCGAGCAGCGTCGCGCGCTGCTTCGTCGTCAGGTCGCCGGCGGCGACGATCTGGTTGAGCAGGATCTTGATGTTGACTTCGTGGTCCGAGCAGTCCACGCCACCCGAGTTGTCGATGAAATCGGTGTTGCACGCGCCTCCCAGCGCGCAGAACTCGATGCGCGCACGCTGCGTCATGCCGAGGTTGCCGCCCTCGGCGATCACGCGCGCGCGGATCTGCGTGGCGTCGATGCGCACCGCATCGTTGGTCTTGTCGCCGGCGGCGGCGTGGTCCTCGTCGCTGGCCTTGAAGTAGGTGCCGATGCCGCCGTTGAACACCAGGTCCACCGGCGCCGCGAGCACCGCCGACACCAGCTCGGCCGGCGTCATGCTCGCGGCCTCGGTGCCGAGCACGCGGCGCATCGCATCGCTCAGCGCGACCGACTTGGCGCTGCGCGCGAACACGCCGCCACCGGGGGAGATCAGCGCCGGATCGTAGTCGGCCCAGCTCGAGCGCGGGAGGACGAACAACCGTTCGCGCTCGGCGAACGCGCGCGGCGGATCGGGATCGGGGTCGATGAACACGTGGCGGTGGTCGAACGCGGCGACCAGGCGGATGCTGCGCGAGCGCAGCAGGCCATTGCCGAACACGTCGCCCGACATATCGCCGATGCCGACCACGGTGACCGGATCGCGCTGCACGTCGACGCCGCGCTCGCGGAAGTGCCGCTGCACCGCCACCCAGGCGCCACGCGCGGTGATCGCCATCTTCTTGTGGTCATAACCGACGCTGCCGCCGGAAGCGAAGGCATCACGCAGCCAGAAGCCGTAACGGTCCGAAATCGCGTTCGCGATGTCGGAGAACGCCGCCGTGCCCTTGTCGGCCGCCACCACCAGGTAGGGATCGGGCGCGTCGTGACACACCACCTCCGGTGGCCGCACCACGGTACCGTCGACCACGTTGTCGCTCACGTCCAGCAGCCCCTGGACGAAGATCTCGTAGCAGGCCACGCCCTCGGCCTGCACCGCGTCACGTCCGGCCTCGGGCCGCAGCTGCTTGGGCACGAAGCCGCCCTTGGCCCCCACCGGGACGATCACGGCGTTCTTGACCTGCTGCGCCTTCACCAGCCCGAGCACCTCGGTGCGGAAGTCCTCGAGCCGGTCCGACCAGCGCAGCCCGCCGCGCGCGACCCGCCCGCGGCGCAGGTGCACGCCCTCGACGCGCGGCGAGTAGACCCAGATCTCGTACATCGGCACCGGGCGCGGCAGCCGCGGCACGCGCGCGCAGTCGAACTTGAAGGAGAAATACTCGCGCGGCGCGCCGTCGGCGTCGCGCCGGAACCAGTTGGTGCGCAGCGTGGCGCGGATCAGCGCCAGGTACGCGCGCAGCGCCTGGTCGTCGTTCAGCTGCTCGACCGCGTCCAGCGCGGCGACGATGCGCGCCGCGATGGCCTCCTCGGCGGCGGCGCGCGCCGTGGCGTCGGCAGCGGGGTCGAAACGCGCGCGGAACAGCTCGATCAGCGCGCGCGCGATCGCGAGGTGCCGTCCCAGCGCCTCGGCGACGAACTGCGGCGTGAACGCATAGCGGATCTGCTTCATGTACTGGGCGTAGGCGCGCAGGATCGCCACCTCGCGCCAGTCCAGCCCGGTCCCGACCACCAGGCGGTCGAACGCATCGTTCTCGGCGCGCCCCGCGTACACGGCGATGAAGCTCGTCTGCACCGCCGGCGCCACCGCCGCGACGTCCACCTCCCCGGCCAGCGCGTGGTTCAGCGTGAAATCGTGCAACCAGAACTCGCGCCCGTCGGCGCGCGCGAGCCGGTACGGCCGCTCGCCGAGCACACGCATGCCGTGGTTCTCCAGCATCGGGATCACGTCGGACAACGCGACCGCCCGATCGGGGCTGTAAAGACGGAAGTGCAGCGTGCCCGCCGCCTCGCGCGCCGAGCGATAGAGCCTGACGCCAGGAATCGAGTCGGCCTCGAGACGTTCGAACTCGCGGATGTCGGCCACCGCCGTCGCCGTGTCGTTGTCCTCGCGGTAGGCACCCGGGAAGGCCTGCGCCCACAGCCGCAGCCGCAGCGCACCACCTTCCTCGCCGAATTCCTCGGCCAGCGCCAGGCGCAGCTGGTCGTCCCACTGTTCGCACAGCTGCACGATCAGTGCCTCGAGCTCGTCGACGTCGACCTCGTCCGGCCGCGTGGGGGCGAGCCGCATCACGAAATACGTGCTGACCAGCACCGACTCGGAGAAGAACGTGGTGAACTCGGATTCCTCGGCGCCCAGCGCCTGCATCAGCACGGTCTCGATCTTCTGGCGGATTTCGGTGCGGTAGACGTCGCGCGGCAGGTAGACCAGGCAGGAAGCGAAACGCTCGCGCGGATCGAGCCGCACGAACAGGCGGATCTTGCGCCGTTCCTGGATGTGGAAGATCCGCATCGCGGTGCGGAACAGCCGCTCGCTGTCGGACTGGAACAACTCGTCGCGCGGCAGCAGCTCGAGCACGCGCCGCAACGCGCGCTCGCGGTGGCTGCTGGTGCCCGGGCGCGCGCGCTCGAGCACCTCGGCGACCTTGCGGCGCACGATCGGGATCTCATCCGGGTCCATCGTGTAGACGACCGCGGTGAACAGCCCGAGGAAGTTGTGCTGTTCCGTGACCCTGCCCCCGGCGTCGTGGCAGCTGACGGTCACGTAGTCCGGGTACGCGAGCCGGTGCACGCGCGAGCGCTGCGCCGATTTGAAGAACAGCAGCTGCGCGCGCTCCGCCGCCGGCTCCGCGCCCGCCTGGGCGAGCTCCTGCGCCAGGAAATCGGCCGCCGGCGTGCGACGCCCGCGCATCAGTCCGAGCTGCGAGTCCGCACGCAGCGCGACGCGCGGCGCGCCCTCGCCCCACGCCACGTCGAGCGCCTCGTAACCGAGGAAGGTGAAGTTGCCCTCGAGCAGCCAGTGCAGCAAGGCGCCGTTCTCGCGCCACTGCTCCGCGGGCACGCCGGCCGAGCAGCGCGGCAGGCGTTCGGCCAGCTCCGCCACGCGCGCGCGCATCGCGTCGAAGTCCGCGACCACGCGCCCTACGTCGGCGACCACCTCGCCGAGCGCCTGCGCGAGTTCGGTGCGCGCCGCCTGCTCGCCGATCCGCGAGATCTCCATGTACACCAGTGCCTCGCGGCGCCGCCGGGCGCCGTCGGCCGCGACGGTGGCGGGGAACATCCGCGCGAGCGCGTGGTTCGCGTCGCGCTCGACCGTGAGGTCCGAGCTGACCAGCACGTGGATCACGAGGTTGCGCCGGTTCAGCTCCATGCGCAGCGACTCGGACACGAACGGCACGCCTTCGGTGAGCACCATCACCACGGTGTGGCGCGAGGTCCAGCCGTGCTCCTCGCTGCGCGGATTGAACACCGCGAGCTTCGGTCCCCGATGGTCGTAGCTCTGCAGCCAGCGCCACGCATGCTCGATGGTCGCGCACACGTCCGCGGGCCGGCGGTCGCGGATGTCCTCGAAGTCGATGGTCCCGATCACCTCGGCGGCGAAGGCCCTGGGCACCGCGCTGCCGCGGCGCCCGATCTCGGCCTCGACCAGCGCCAGAAAACGATCCCTGCTGCCGTTGTCGCTCATGCCGCCACCTGCTGCGCGCGCTTCCCGCCCGGAGGTTCGATCCGCTGAAGCATAGTACGGAACCGCGCCGGACGGCGTCGGTCGAAGCGGTGCCGGCAGGGCGCCCGACACCGTACGGTCAGCGGCGACTACAATGCGCCGCGACGCAGTCCCACACTGACGACAGAGGTAAGCGCTTGAGCACTCAGAATGAACCGGTCGCGAGGCTACGCGCCTGGCTGCGGCAGGAGGTGATCGGCCAGGAACGGCTGGTCGACGGCCTGCTGGTCGCGCTGCTCGCCGACGGCCACCTGCTGGTCGAAGGCGCGCCGGGTCTCGCCAAGACGCGCGCGATCCGCCAGCTGGCACGTGGCGTCGAGTGCGACTTCCAGCGCATCCAGTTCACGCCCGACCTGCTGCCCGGCGACGTGACCGGCACCGACATCTACCGCCCCGAGGACGGCAGCTTCCGTTTCCAGCGCGGCCCGGTGTTCCACAACCTGGTACTGGCCGACGAGATCAACCGCGCGCCGGCCAAGGTGCAGTCGGCGCTGCTCGAAGCGATGTCGGAGCGCCAGGTCAGCGTGGGCGGGACGACGCACGCGCTGCCACCCCTGTTCCTGGTCATGGCAACACAGAACCCGATCGAACACGAGGGCACCTACCCGCTGCCCGAGGCCCAGCTCGACCGCTTCCTGCTGCACCTGCGCGTGGACTACCCGCGCGCCGACGCCGAGCGCGAGATCCTGCGCCTGGCACGGCGCGAGGCAGCGCAGCAGGCGGCCACGCCTCCGCCGCCGCTCGATCAGCAACAGATCTTCGCGGCGCGCGCTGCGATCCTCGGACTCCACATGGCGCCCGCGGTGGAGGAATACATCGTGCAGCTCGCACTGGCGACGCGCGGCGACGGTCCGCTCCGGCGCTGGATCGACTACGGCGTGAGCCCGCGCGCGACCATCGGCCTCGACCGCGCGGCGCGCGCGCACGCGTGGCTGGCCGGACGCGATTTCGTCGCCCCCGACGACGTGCAGGCCATGCTCGCGGAGGTGTTCCGCCACCGCCTGATCCTGAACTACGACGCCGAGGCGGCCGGGATCACGCCCGATCGCGTGATCGACGAACTGCTCGCGGCGGTGCCCGTGGGCTGATCCCCGATGCGCACACCCGCCACGCCACCGCTCGCCGAGGCGCAGGGCGCCTTCTGCGATCTGCAACGGCTCATCGCGCTGCGGGCAGTGGCCGAGCGCCTGCGACTGCGACCTCCGCCGGCGCGCCGTGCCGCGCACGGGGCGCACGCCGGGATCCGTCGCGGGCGCGGCATCGAGTTCGAGGAACTGCGCCCGTACGAGGCCGGCGACGACATCCGCGCCATCGACTGGCGCGTCACGGCGCGCAGCGGACGCGTGCACACGCGCGTGTTCCGCGAGGAGCGCGAACGGCCGGTGTTCCTGCTGGTCGACCAGCGCCGCGAGATGTTCTTCGGCAGCCGTCGCGCGCTGAAGTCGGTGCAGGCCGTGCACGCCGCCGCGCTGCTCGCGTGGGCGGCGCTGGCCGGGGACGACCGCATCGGCGGCC
>CAUJIL010000078.1 GCA_963204845.1 Pseudomonadota bacterium
CTGGCGCCCGAGGTGGCGCAGCGCGAGGGTATCCATGTCGTGGCGCGAAGCCACCGAGTCCAGCACGTAGGACTCGAGCATCGTGTCCCAACCGACCCCGCCGAGCGCGATGCCGTGGTTCGCCAGCACGTTGATGTCGTACTTGAGGTTCTGCCCGATCTTGCGCGGGCGCTCGGCCTCGAGCAGCGGGCGCAGCGCGGCGAACACCTCCGCGGCCTCGAGCTGCGCGGGTGCGCCGAGGTAGTCGTGTCCGAACGGAATGTACGCGGCCTGCCCCGCCTGCACCGCCAGCGAGATACCGACCACGCGCGCAGCCATGTAGTCCAGGCTGGTGGTCTCGGTGTCGACCGCGAAACACTCGCTCGCGGCCACCCGCTCGACCCAGCGCGCCAGTGCGTCGCGGTCGAGCACGGTCTCGTACTCGGGCTCGGCAGCCTCGGGGGCGCCAGGCGCCGGTGCAGCGTCCGCGCCGCCACCCGCGCGCAGCAGCTCCTCACGCCAGGTCTGGAACTCGAGTTCGCCGAACAGCGCGAGCAGCGCCTCGCGGTCCGGCGCCGCGTCGCGCAGCGTGCGCCAGTCCAGATCGAGTGCCACGTCGGTGCGGATCGTCGCCAGCTCGCGCGACAGCAGCGCCTTGTCGTGGCCGGCGGCCAGCTTCTCGCGCAGCGACTTCGCGCCGCGCACCGGCAGCGCGGCCACCGCGTCGAGGTCGGCGTAGATCGCGTCGAGGCTGCCGAGGCTCTGCAGCAGCGCGAGCGCGCCCTTCTCGCCAACGCCGGGAACGCCGGGAATATCGTCGATCTTGTCGCCCATCAGCGCGAGCAGGTCGATGATCTGCCCGGGCGCGATGCCGAAGCGCTGTTTCACGCCATCGATGTCGAGCCGGGTGTCGTTCATCGTGTTGACCAGCGTGACGTGCGCATCGACCAGCTGCGCGAAGTCCTTGTCGCCGGTGGAAACCAGCACCGGCGCGCCACTGACGCTCGCCGCCGCCGCCAGGGTGCCGATCACGTCGTCGGCCTCGACGTCGGGCACGCACAACAGCGGCAATCCCATCGCGCGCACGATCGCGTGCAGTGGCTCGACCTGCGCGCGCAGCTCGTCGGGCATCGAGGGACGGCTGGCCTTGTAGCCGGGATAGAGACGTTCGCGGAAGGTCGGACCCTTGGCGTCGAACACCACCACGACCGGCACGCCCGGGTACTCGCGGCAGAGCTTGCGCAGCATCGCGACCACGCCGCGCACGGCGCCGGTGGGGCGACCGTCGGCGGTCGCGAGCGGCGGCAGCGCGTGAAACGCGCGATACAGGTAGGACGAACCATCGACCAGGATCAGGGCCGGGCGTGTCGCGCTGCTGTCTGCGGCCATCGTGCGTTACTCCGCGCTGCCGGCTGGTTCCTGCGCGCGCAGGCATCCGGCGACGCTGCGCGCGAAATCAATGAGGAAACGCGCGAAGGCCTCGCGATCGTCCGTCGCATCGGCGGCCAGCGCGTCGAGCTCGATTACCGGCACGCCGCCACCGTCGGCGATCGAGCGCGCCAGGCGCAGGTTGGCGCCCGAGCGCTCGGCCAGCAGGCAGCGCGCACCGTGTTCGCGCACCTCGCGGCGCATGCGCGCCAGCGTGCGCGCCCCGACCTGCTGCTCGGCGTCGAGCGCGAGCACGGCCGGCGGGCGCAGGCCGAAGCGCTGCACGAACCACGCGTAGCCGTCGTGCATGGCAGCGAATGGCCGGCCCTGCAGGCCGGCGAGTTCCGCACCCATGCGTTCCTCGGCAGCACGCATGCTCGCGGCGAACGCGGCGAGGCGCAAGCGGTCGGCCGGCAGCAGGCCGCGTTCGACCAGCACGCGATCGACCTCGGTGGCGAGCGCCAGCGCCAGCCGCGGATCCAGCCAGACGTGCGGATCGACCACGCCGTCGGCGCGCGCGGGCAACCCGAGCAGCGCCAGCAGCGCGGTATCGCGACGCGGCCCCGGCAGGCGCGCAAGCAGCGGCTCGAGCGGGTGCTCGAGCGCCGGATCGATCCAGAACAGGTGCCGCGCATCGCGCAGCAGCCGCAGTTGCGAGGGGCGCAGCGCGAAATCGTGCGCGGAGCCGCCGGCGTCGAGCAGCTGGCGCGCATCGACCTCCTCGCCGGCCAGCGCGAGCACGATCAGGTGCAGCGGGCGTATGCTCGCGACGACGATCGGCGGCGCGGCCTCGGCAGCCACTGCCGGCACGGCGGCCGGCGCGAGCAGCAGCGCGAACAGCAGGGCGCCGGCGACGCGCGCGGCGAGGCGGTGCGGCATGCACGGCTCCGGGGGAATTAAAGTTACACTATAACCATATGAGCAAACACTTGGCGACCGCCGCTACCGCGCCCGTGGGCACCGCCTTCGCGGCGCACGACCATGCCCGCTGCATCGAGGACGCGCTGGCGCGGGCGCGCAGCGCGTGTCGCGAACGCGGCGCACGTCTCACCGGTTTGCGCGAGCAGGTGCTACGGCTGGTCTGGCAGAGCCACCGCCCGGTGGGAGCCTACGCGCTGCTCGACATGCTCGGCGCCGCCTCCGGCAGCCGCCCGCCCGGGCCACCGACGGTCTATCGCGCGCTCGAGTTCCTGCGCGAACACGGCCTGGTGCACCGCGTCGAGTCGCTGAACGCGTACATCGGGTGCCAGATCGGCGACGGGCCGCACGATCATGCGCTGTATATATGCCACGGTTGCGGGCACACGCTCGAGACCGCGCAACCGGCGATCCGCGACGCGGTGGCCGCCTGCGCGGCCAGCGCGGGCTTCACGGTCGAGTCGATGACGCTGGAGGTTCTGGGCCTCTGTCCAGCCTGCGCGGGCACGCCGCGATGATCGGCGGCGAACGCCTCCTCGAGGCACGCGACGTCGGCTGGCAGGTCGGCGGCGAGACGATCCTCAGCGGCGTCTCGCTGACACTGTTCGCGAGCGAGATCCTGACCGTGATCGGACCGAACGGCGCCGGCAAGACCTCGTTGCTGCGCATCCTGATGGGACTGGTCGAACCCGGCACCGGCAGCATCTGGCGCCAGCCGGGGCTGCGCATCGGCTACATGCCGCAGCGTCTGGCGATCGATCCCGGCCTGCCGCTCGACGTGGACCGCTTCCTGCGACTCGCGGAGCGCGACCCGCAGGCGATCGCGGCAACCGCCGCCGAGGTCGGCATCGAGTCGCTGCTGAAGACGCCGCTGGCGGCGGTGTCCGGCGGCGAATTCCAGCGCGTGCTGCTTGCGCGCGCGCTGCTGCGCAACCCGCGGCTGCTGGTGCTCGACGAACCGGCGCAGGGTGTGGACGTCAACGGCCAGGCCGCGCTGTA
Source organism: Pseudomonadota bacterium (assembly GCA_963204845.1). Lineage (GTDB taxonomy): Bacteria > Pseudomonadota > Gammaproteobacteria > Pseudomonadales > UBA5518 > UBA5518. The sequence goes on from CAUJIL010000078.1 coordinate 3,325, forward strand.
CCGGCTGATCGACACCGTGCGCCGGCGGCACCGCTGCGCGGTGCTGATGATCTCGCACGACCTGCACCTGGTGATGGCGGCCACCGATACCGTGCTGTGCCTGAACCGCCACGTCTGCTGCGCCGGCAAGCCCGAGGTGGTGGGCGCGCACCCGGAGTTCCTGCACCTGTTCGGGCGGCGTCCGGTCGAGGGGCTGGCGCTGTACGCGCACCACCACGACCACGAGCACGACGTGCACGGCCACGTGGTGGGGCGCGAGCATGGATGAGTTCCTGCTGCGCGCGCTGGCCGCCGGGGTGGCGATCGCGCTGGTCGGCGGTGCGCTCGGCAGTTTCCTGGTGTGGCGGCGCATGGCTTTCTTCGGCGACACGCTGGCGCACGGCGCGCTGCTCGGCGTGGCGCTCGGCTTGTTCCTCGGCATCGACCTCACGCTGGGGGCGCTGCTGCTGTGCCTGCTGGTCGCGTTCGGCTTTGCGCGGCTGCAGGGCAGCCGGCTGCTCGCCTCGGACACGCTGCTGGCGGTGATCGCGCACGGCACGCTGGCGTTCGGCATCATCGCGGTCGCGATGCTGTCGCCACGGCGCGCGAGCCTGGAGAGTTATTTGTTCGGCGACCTGCTCGCGGTAGCGACCGCCGACATCGTCGTGATTGGCGCAGTGGGCGCCGGCGCGGCGCTGGTGGCCGCCGTGTGCTGGCGCTCATGGCTGTCGATGGCGGTGGACGAGGAACTCGCGCGCATCGAGGGGGTGGCCATCGAGCGCATGCGGCTGCTACAGATGCTCGTGTTCGGCGCGCTGGTCGGGGTGGCGATGCAGGTGATCGGCGCGCTGCTGGTCACCGCGCTGATGATCGTCCCGCCGGCGGCCGCGCGAGCCTTCGCACGCTCGCCGGAGCAGATGGCACTCGGTGGTGCGCTGTTCGGCTGCGTGGCGGTCGCGGCCGGCATCGGTTCGTCGTACGCCTTCGACACGCCGGCCGGCCCCTCGGTGGCGGCGGCGGCCTGCCTGCTGTTCGTGCTGGCGCACGCGCTGGCGCGCCGCCGCTGAAACCGCTTCAGCGCGGCGCGTGCCGTCCGAGCACCGCGAGCAGGCGCCCCAGCCGCTCGCGCTCGAGCGGCGGGGTGACGAAACCGGCGAAGCGCCCCAGCGGGTCGATCAGCAGCAGGTTCGCCGAGTGATCCATCGTGTAGCCGCCGGCAGGCAGATCGCGACGCGCGAACGGCACCGACAACGCCGCCGCGAAACGCTGCACGGCCTGCGGATCGCCGCCGAGCGCGCCGAAGCGCGGATCGAAGTGCCGCACGTACGGTGCAAGCAACGCCGGCGTGTCGCGCTCCGGATCGACCGTCACCAGCCAGAACCGAGGCGCCACGGCCGCGTCGGCAGGCAGCCGCGCGGCGACCTCGGCCAGCAGCGCCAGCGTGGTCGGGCAGACGTCCGGGCAGTGCGTGAAACCGAAGAACAGCACGTTCCAGCGGCCGGCGAAACCGCTGCCGTCGAAGGCGTGGCCGTCCTGGTCCTGCAGTTGCTGCCTGGCCAGCGGGCGCGGCGTGTCGAACAGCACGGCGCCGTGATCGCGCAGCCAGCGCGGATCGAGTCGCTCGGGAGCGACGAACTGGCGCACGAACAGCCCGAGCAGCAAGGCGATGCCGGCGAGCAGCACGCCCACCGTGAGGCGCACGCGCCGGGCACGGCCGGCGGCGTCCACCCCCGCGTCGCTCACGGCGCGAGCAGCGCCAGCAGCGGGCGCGGGAACAGGAAGTGGTCGAGCAGCATCAGCGGGAACAACGTCATCAGGTAGACGATGGAGTAGCGGAACGTGGCCATCGGCTGGCGCCGGTCGGTCCCGTGCAGCAGGCGCAACGCGTGGACCACGAACACCAGCCCGAGCATGAGCGCCGCGACCAGATACAGCGGACCGCTCATGCCGGTGGCGAACGGCAGCAACGACACCGCCAGCAGCAGCAGCGTGTACAACAGCACGTGCAGCGCCGTGTGGCGCTCGCCGTGCGTGACCGGCAGCATCGGCACGCCTGCCGCGGCGTACTCGTCCTTGCGCTGGATCGCCAGCGCCCAGAAATGCGGCGGCGTCCACGCGAAGATGATCAGCACCGGCAGCAGTGCGTACGGATGGATCTCGCCGGTGACCGCGGTCCAGCCGAGCAGCGGCGGCGCAGCGCCGGCGAGACCGCCGATCACGATGTTCTGCGGCGTGGCGCGCTTGAGCCAGAACGTATAGACGAACGCATAGCCGATCACGGATGCCACCGTCAGCCAGGCCGTCAGCGGGTTGACGCCGAGCGCGAGGATCGCGGTGCCCGCCACGCCGGTCAGCGCGGCGAACACGATCGCGTGCGATGTAGCGACGCGCCCACGCACCAGCGGCCGGTTGCGCGTGCGCGCCATGCGCGCGTCGGCATGGCGATCCGCGATGTGGTTCACCGCCGCCGCCGAGGCCGCGCACAGCGCGATGCCGAGGTTGCCGAGCAGCAGCAGCGGCCACGGCACCATCGCCGGCGTGGCGAGGAACATGCCGACCAGCGCGGTCAGCAGCATCAGCAGCACCACGCGCGGCTTGCACAGTTCGAGGTAATCGCGCCAGCCGGCGTGCGCCGCGCGCACCTGTGTGCCTTCCATCGAGGGTTGCTCCTTCAGCGGGCCGGCGGCGCGGAATGGCGCAGCAGGAAGCGCAGGTCGCCGAGCATCTCGCGACCGCCATGGATGGCGTCGTAGCGCATCATCACGAAACCGCGCGGATCGACCAGGTACACGCCGACCGGCGCCCCGGGCGCACGATCGAGCAGCCGCGCTAAGGCGGCCTCGTCGTCGGCGCGCAGCGCGAGCAGGTCACCGTGCTCGCCGTGCAGCGCGGCAACGAGCGCGGCATCCACCGCGCCACCGGTGCCGACCAGCAGCCGCGCCACGCGCGGCGCATCACGGCCGAGCGCGGTGCGCACCTGGCGCGTCAGATGCACGCGTTCGCGGCAGTCCTGCGCGCACTCGCCACTGGCCACCACCAGCATCGACCAGTCACGCGCGGCGCCGGCATGGCGCCACGGCGCGCCGCCGGTTTCACGCAGCGCCACTGCGTCGATGTTCGGTGGCGGCTGCACGAGTTCGCCGCGGTTGCTGGTCGCACGCGGCACGCCGATGCCGGTGTAGTACACCAGCGTCGCGAACCCGATCACGACCAGCGGGATCACGAACATCAGGGCCACCTGCGTGCGGCGCGCAGGCGCGATGGCGAGCGTAGTCATGGATGCATCCTCTCCCGGCCGCGTGGCCACAGCCACGCCGCGACGTTGGTGCCCCCGCAGACGAACACCACGCCCAGCGCGCAGGCCATCAGGAACCACTGCAGCGCGTAGGCACGATGGTGCTCGGGGGCGAGCCGTGCCGGCAAGCCGGCCGCAGCGCCCGGCGTCTGGAGCCTGGCCAGGTACGGCACGGCCTCGAGCCCGGCGAGCGCGGCGAGCGCGCGTGGCTCGACCGCCTGCACGCGGCGCGGCCAGCCCGTGGCGTCGGGCCGCGGCTCGGTACCTGCCACGACGACCTGCACCACCGTGCGCAGTTCGTGGCGCCCCGGCGGTGTCGCGACCGCCGGCAGCCGGTCACGCGTGGGCGGCGCGGCGACCCAGCCGCGGTTCACGAACACGACCAGCCCGCTGTCGTCGCGGAACGGGCTCAGCAGCTCGTAGCCGGCGCGCCCCTCGGACACGCGGTTGTCGAGCAGGAAGTCGCGCCCCTCGATCCAGTGGCCGGAAAGCGCGAGCGGCAGGCGATCGACCGCCGCGGGCTGCGCAGCACGCAGGCTCGCGAGCGCGACCGGCGCCTGCGCGCCGCGCTGTTCGGCGAGCAGCAGCAGTTCCTCCTTGCGCTCGGCGCGTTCGAGCTGCCAGCAGCCGAGCGCGATCAGCAGCGCAACCCCGAGCGCGGTGAGCAAGGCGAAGCGCCGGTCGCAGGCGAACGCGGGCCGCGGGGGGCGCCGCGGCGCGGGGGCTGCGGGGGGCGGGGGACCCCGGGGGCGCGGCGAACCTGCCGGTGTCGGGGAGGGGCCGGCACGCCCCCCCC
>CAUJIL010000079.1 GCA_963204845.1 Pseudomonadota bacterium
TCGGTCCACTCGATGCCACGGAACGAAGGCCCGAACACCATTGGTTCGTTGAGCGCGCCGGCGACGGTGTCGTACCAGAAGTCGCCGGTCGAGGCGATATCGGCGCCCGTGACCGGAATACCGAACAGGTTCAGCGCGGAGGCGAACTCGTCCGGGTTCCAGATGTGGTCGAGCGACAGGCCCAGGTCGCCGTTCAGCTGGTTCGTGACCAAACGCGCGATCGACTCGCCGAGCGCGTTGGCGTCGGTGCTCTGGAAGGTGTTCTCGCGGCTGTAGTTGGCGCCGAACACGGCGTCGAAGCGCTCGTCGGCGAAGTTGAACTGGACCTCCGAATAGAAGATGTCGGAGTCCTCGCGGTTGTTGGTGTCGAAATAACGGGTCGGATCGGCGGTGCCGTCCTCGTCCTGGCGGTTGGTGGTCTCCCACTCGCGATAGGCGAGCGTCGCCCGCGCGCTCCAGCGCTCGTCGAACTCGTGCATCAGCTTGCCCGTGACGCCGTACATGTCGCGCGTTTCCTCGGCGTGGCGCACGTCGTTCTCGTACGTGCCGGCAAAGGGGTCACGCCCGTACCCGTACGGGCTGATGCCGATCGCCATCGTCGGCGACTGGTCGAAGCGATCACCGTCCCAGGCGAGATAGAGCTGCGTCGAGTCCACCGGCTTCCATGTCGCGGCGATGCGCAGCGCCGTGTTGTCGCGGTCGCCCGCCTGCGCGGCCGACGGGCCCACGTTGTCGGCAATGCCGTCGCGGCGGTTCGACAGCGCGTTGACACGCACCGCGAAGTCATCCCCGAGCGGCACGTTGACCATACCCTCCACGCGCAGCAAATCGTAGTTGCCGGCGCGCATGCTCACGAAACCCTCGAGGGAATCGGTGGGAGCGCGCGGAATCATGCTGATCACGCCAACCGCCGCGTTGCGCCCGAACAGCGTTCCCTGCGGCCCCATCAGCACTTCGACACGCTCCATGTCGGCGAAGGCGACCGTGGTCGCCGCGCGCGGCAGGTAGACCCCGTCGTAGAACGTCGCCACCGAGGGATCGCCGCCGGTGGAGATGTTGGGGCTCGAGATCCCGCGCACGTTGTAGCTCTGCTGCGTGAAGGTCTCGCCGTCGGCCTCGAAGCCGGGGATGAAGTCGTCGATCTGCTGCAGCGTCAGCGCACCGGTGTTCACGATGTCGCGGCTGGTGAAGGTGCCGACCGCCACGGGGACGTCGAGCGACTGCTGCTCGCGCCGCTGCGCGGTCACGACGATCTCCTCGAGGTCGATGCGCGAAGCCTTCGTCTGTGCCGCCACGGGAACCGCGACGGCGAGGCCGAACAGCGCCGGCACAGCCAACAGCGCGCCCGGCGCGAAGCGGATCGGACGATGATGAACCCTGATGTCCATGTCTTCCCTCTCTTGTGATTGCGATTATTGTCGCGGGAGCGGTTCGGTCTGCGCGTCACGTTGGCGGGGAACGCAACGCCACGATGGTAGCATCGCGATCGTGAGCGGTCAGCACGTAACGGAGGAACTCGACGATGAAACGTTCTGCGGCGGGAGCACGCCTGGTCGATTGCATGCGCCACGCAGCGGACGCGGGGCTGTCGCGCGGCAGCTCCGGCAACGCCTCGATGCGCTGCGCCGAGGGAATGTGGATCACCCCGAGCGGGATCGAGCCCCACGCGATGCAGGCAACCGACACCGTCACGCTGGACCTGCACGGACGCGTGCTCGCGGGCACCCTGCGGCCGTCCAGCGAATGGCCGCTGCACGCGGCGATCTACCGCGATCGCCCCGACGCGCAGGCGATCGTGCACTGCCACTCGCGCCACGCGACCGCGCTCGCCTGCTGCGGGCGCGCGATCCCCGCGTTCCACTACATGGTCGCGATCGCCGGCGGGGACTCGATTCGCTGCGCCCCGTACGCGCTGTTCGGCAGCGCGGAACTCGCCACGCACGCGTTGCGCGCGCTCGACGGCCGGCGCGCCTGCCTGCTCGCCAACCACGGCCAGCTCACGCTGGGCGCTACGCCGGAGGCGGCGCTCGCGCTGGCGATCGAGGTGGAGGAACTGGCGGCGCAGTACGTCGCGGCGCTGGCGGTCGGCGAACCGCGGCTGCTCGACGCCGCGCAGATGGCCGCGGTGATCGCGCGTTTCGCGGACTACGGACCCGGCCGGTGCGATCAGCCCGTGCAGTCGGGCAGCCGCAGCTCCTGCGACGGGCGGATGGTGTAACGCGGCGCGCGGATGTTGTTCGCGCGCGCGATCGCCTCCGGGCTGGCGCAACCGTGACGGCGCGCGATGCTCGCCAGCGTGTCGCCCTTGCGCACCACGTACTGCCGTCCGCCGCCGTTGGCGACCCCGCCGGGCTGGCGTGCGTCCTGCAGCAGCGCCGCGAGCTCGGCCATGCGCCCATCCACGCACTGGGACTGGTAGACCGCAACCAGCCGCACCGGCAGCGCCACGCTCGCGCCCACCGGCAACCGCCGCTCCGGATCCACGCGCGGGTTCAGGTTGCGCAGCGTGCGGAACCAGCCATCGCGGCTGCCTGCCTGCCCCAGGCAGATCGTCAGTTCGCCAAGCGTCATCGCCTGCGCAAGACGCACCTGTCCGGGTGATCCGTCAACGCGCGGAAATTCCAGCCCGTAGTCTTCGGGATGCAGGAACAGCCACGCCGCCGCGAGCACGTACGGCACGTACTCGCGGGTCTCGCGCGGCAGCTGCGTGAAGACGCCGGCGGACCAGAAGCTCCGGCCGCGTGACTGCGCCGCGAGGCGGCGCATGCGGCCCTCGCCGCCGTTGTACGCGGCGAGCGCCATCTCGAGGTTGTTGTTCAGGTGGCGGAACTGCTCCTGCAGGTACGCGACGTTGGCCTGCGCCGCCGCGGCCGGGTCATAGCGGGTGTCGAAGCCGCTGGTGTTGTTCAGCCCGAAACGCAGCCCGGTGTGGTACATGAACTGCAGGGGGCCGGCGGCGCCCGCGGGCGATACCGCGTGCACCTTGCCCCCGGACTCCTTGGCGAGGATGCCGAACAGCAGTGCCTCGGGCAGTCCGGCCTGCTCGTAGGCCGGCCACATCTGGTGGCGAAGGTACGCGTAATTCTCCCACGCATCGACCAGATTCGGTCGCATCCACGTGAGCCAGTCGTGCAGCGCGGCCTTCACCGGGCCGTTGATGCGGATCACCTTCGCGAGGTCGTGCCCGTGCAGCAGGTTCACGCTGCGCGCCGCTTCGGGAACGTCGTCGCTCAGCATGCGCGCCTCGCCCTGCAGGCCCGGCGACACGCCGGCGAAACCCTCGGCATCGCCGGTCAGCACCGAGCTGCGCAGCGACAACAGGTTGCCGTAGGCCGCCATGAAGCGCTGCGGTTCGCAGCCGGGCGTGCTCACGCAGGCGTTGCCGCCCGCGGCCAGCTCGGCGCTGGCGCGCTCCATCTGCTCGCGCCCGCCGTCGACATCGCCTTCGCGCAGCTGCTGCAATCCTTCGCGGTAACGGGCCAGCGTCGCCTCGAGTCCGGCGTAGAGCGCTTCGGACCCGTTCGCCGCCACGTCGCGGCGCGGCTCCCCGGCGCACGACACCAGCGCCAGCGCCGGCATCAGCACCGTCGCGGCGAGCCGTGCCGCGCGTCGCCCCAGTCGCCTGTGTGTTCCGCGGTCCATCCCTTTGCCCTTCCCGTTCGCGCTGTCGTTTGCTGTCGCGAAGGGTAGTCGCCTGCCCGGTGCGCGGCAACAGCGACCTCAGTTGCGCACCTCGAGCATGTACTTCGCGACCGCGAGCCGCGTCTCGGGATCGAGGTAGTTCTGCGGCGGCATCTCGGGGTAGTCATCGCGCTTCCTGACGGGATTGGCGATGTAGTCGGCGAGCGCCTGCGGGTCGTCCATGTAGAGCGCCTGGATCGCCTGCACCGGTGGGCCGACCATGCGGCCACCGTAGATGTGGCATCCGCTGCAGATGCCGAGGTACGCGATCTTGCCGCGCTCGCCGGGCTCGATGACGCGCGGGGGCACCGGCGGCAGCAGATAGGTCACGGTGGCATCGGTGTTGCCGAAACCGCAGACGCCGAAGTCGTCGAGTCCGACCGTGACGTAGCGCGAACGGTTGAGGATGCAGCTGCCGGTGCTGGGACCGACACGCACGATGTCGGGCTCGCCACGCTGCATGCCGGCCAGCATCAGCGCCTTGACCTCGGGAATCGTGTCGTAGCCGTTGCGGTACATGACGTTGTCGAGGACCGCAACGCGATCGGGGTTCGGGTCGGACTCGGGATCGATCGTGAGGTTCGCCGCGTTGGCGTGATCGACGATCAGGATCCCCGCGGTCTTGTGGTCGGAGATGATGTTGTCCTCGATCACGACCTCGTCGGCGGCCATCACGAGGATACCGGTGCCGGCCGGAATCCCCGCCACGATCGAGCCCGGGGCGCCGAAGTTCGGGTGGTTGTTGCGTACCACGAAGTTGTTGCGGACGATCACGTCGGACGTGGTCTTGATCGGCAGTCCCGGCGTGATGAACGCGAGGATGCCGCCGGTGTTGTCGTAGACGTAGTTGTTCTCGACGATCGCGTGCCGGCTGTTCTCGATCTCGATCCCCGCGACGTTCTCGAACACCACGTTGTGCGCGACGTGGATGTTGTCGCTCATGCCGATGTAGATCGCGGCGTCCTCGATTCCGCTCAGCACGTTGTGCTCCACGATGCCGTTCTTGCCGAGCTGCGGGAAGATGCCGTAGACGCCGGTGTCGATGATCAGGTTGTTGCGGATCTCGAAGTTGTTGCCGGCCTGGCCCATGATGCCGTTGCCCTTGTACTTCGTGATCGTGAAGTTCTCGACGACGATGCCGTTGCCCGAATAGAGCACCGCGTCGTTGAGCTTGCCGTGGCCGTCGAGCACCGGGCGGCGTCCCTGTTCGATCACGCCGACCAGCCGGATGGCGTCCTTGTCGATGTAGACGGTCTCGTGATAGGTGCCGGGCCGCACGCGGATCACGGTGCCGGGAGCCGCGCGCTTGACGGCCTCCTGGATCGATTCGCCGTCGGCGACCACGATCTCGTGCTCGCCCGGGGCACCGGCGACGGCCGTGATGTTGCCGCTGGCGAGCCGCTCGCTCACCGCCGCGGCGGACTCGCCGTCGGCGCGGAATCCCCCCTCGTAGCTGGCCGCGACGCGCGCCGCGTCGGCTTCCTGCGCGGGCGCCCGCGGCTTTGCGTACCAGTTGCCGGCGGCGAAACCGACTAGCGCGAGCACGAGCGCAAGCACGATGGTTCTGGTCATCGCAGTTCTCCCTGGTGCGTGGATGGCGTCACCGCGGCGCCGGCGAGGGCCGGCGGCAGCGGCGAGGTGCCCACCGGCTCGAGTCCGGACGGCACCCGCGGCGGAATGGGTGGACTGAAGGTCTCGTCGGTCAGCGTCTGCAGGAAGTCGACCAGCCGGTCGAGCTCGTGCTCCGACAGATCGGGCTCCCAGATGTGCCAGTGCGGCTGCATCGCGACCCCCGGTGGAATCGCGTGCCCGCGGCCCTTGGTGTAGAACTCGACCGCCTCGCGCAGCGTCGCGAAGCGACCGGAATGCATGTACGGTGCCGTCTTCGCGATATTGCGCAGCGTCGGCACCTTGAAGCCGCCCTTCAGGCGCGGTTCACCGAAGGTCTTCTCGGCGCCGACGTCCAGTGGCCTCCCCTCGGGTTCGGGCGTGCCGAGCACCGCGACCTGCTGGTTGGTGAACAGCGGCGGCGTGTGGCACTCGGCGCAGCGCGCCACGAAGGAGCGGAACACGTTCAACCCCTCGATCTCGTTGGCCGACAGCGCTGCATGGTCACCGTGCGCGTAGCGGTCGTAGCGGCTGTTCAGCGAGACCAGCGAGCTCTCGAACGCGGCCAGCGCGCTGTGGACCTGCGTTGCCGTGACGGGTCCGTCGTCGCGCGGGAACGCCTCGCGGAACAGCCGTGCGTAAAGCGCGTTCGCGTTCAGCGACGCGACCAGTTGCTCCGGCGTGTTGCCCATCTCCTTTTCCGCGTACAACGGACCCGCCGCCTGCTCCTCGAGCGAGTGTGCCCGCGCGTCCCAGAAGAAGGTGTGCAGGAAGGCCACGTTCCATACCGTCGGCGAGGCGCGCCCTACGTCGATCCCGCCCATGCCGAGCGCACGTGCGCGCCCATCGCTCCAGCCGAGCTGCGGGTGATGGCAGCTCGCGCACGACAGCGTGCCGTCGGCCGACAGCAGCGGATCGAAGAACAGGTAACGGCCGAGGTCGATCTGCTGCGGCGTGAAGCCGTCGCGATGCGCGGGCAACGCCGTGCGCAGCCCACCCACGCCGCGGTCCTGCAGCGAATCGTAGAATTCGTACAGCGTGCGCAGCTGGCAGTTGCCGGCCGCGACCAGCTCGAACCCCGGCGGACAGTGCGTCGCCAGACGGAACTCCGGCGGCACGGAGGCAGGCTGTGCCCACGCGCACGTCACCGACACCAGCACGCACAGCGCGACGACCAGACTCCGGTTCATGCCTGCCTATTCCTGCTGCGATTGCGCCGCGATGAAGCCCAGCACGTCGCGCAACTCCGCCTCGCCGGGCAGCGCCGTGGCCATCAGGCGCATCTGGCGCCCGTAGCGGTCCGCGGGCTCGGTGCCGCGCAGGCCGGCGGCGAAGTTGCGGTACTGGCGAGCGAGGTAGTCGGCGTCCAGCCCGGCCAGGCGCGGTGCGAACAGCGCCGGATTGCCCTCGGCGCGCGCGCCGTGGCAGGCGCCGCACTTCGACTGGTAGTAGTTCGAGCCGGTGCGCAGCACCGCGCCCTCGACCGCCGCCGCGCGCGGAGCCGGCAGGCTCGCCAGCCACGCCGCCACGTCGTCGATCGCCGCGTCGTCGGGCAGCGGCGCGAGTTGCGCGCGCATGGTCGCCCCGGCCGTGTCGCCGTCGGCGGCGCCACGGATCCCGGCGCGGAAGTGCCGCAGTTGACGCGCCAGGTAGCCGGCGTCCTGGCCCGCCAGCACCGGTGCCTGCAGTGCGGGATTGCCCTGCGCCTGCGCACCGTGGCACGCCGCGCACGGTGCGTACAGCGTGCCGCCGCGTGCGGCGTCCGCCGCGAAGCCGGCCGGTGCAACCAGCGCACCGCCCAGGATCAGCAGGGAAAAGAGTCGCCACATGTGTCGATGCTCCGGACGGCGCTCGGCGGCACCGTGTCTTATTGGTACATTTGTACCACCTCCGGGCGGCGCCGTTCAAGCCCGGGAGCGGCTGGCGCGGCGCGCGGCCAACAGCTGGCGCAGGTGGCGCGCGAGCACCTCGCGCACCGCGACGTCGCCACGGGTCAGCAGCGCGATCTTCTCCAGCCCGAGCAGCACGCTGTGCGTGATCAGCGCGTCGCTGTCCGGCTCCGGCGAGCCGAGCGCGGCATGGAACTCGCGCAGGAACCCGATCTGCCCGCGCTGCTGCGCCTCGAGTGCCGCGCGCAGCCGCGGCACGCGCGCCGCCTCGTGCAGGAACGCGTACTCGAGCACGCGGTCGGCGCGCCGCCGGCGCGCCTGGTGCAGCACATAGCGGCTCGCCACGTCGGCCAGCGCCTCCGCCGGCGAGACGCCGGCGGCGTCAGCCGCGCCGAGCAGCCGTGCGGCCCGCCCGCGCAGCGCCTCGACCGCGCGCTGCTGCCCTTCCGACCAGTGGAGGAACGATTCGACGATCAGGTCCTCGAGGTCGCGGAAATGGTAGGTCGTGCTCGCGAGCGGCACCGCGGCCTCGGCGGCGACCGCGCGGTGGGTGACGGCGCGCAGGCCGTCGCGCGCCAGCACACGCAGCGTGGCGTCGATGCTGGCGGTGCGCCGGCGCGGCGCGCCGGCGCGGGCGCCGCTCAGGCGATCGCCTGCGCGGCGGGGATCCACGGGAGCTCCAGCGCCTGCGCGACGGCCTCGCAGGTGAGTTGGCCACGGTGCACGTTCAGCCCGTTGCGCAGGTGCTGGTCGTCGGCCAGCGCCCGACGGTAGCCGTGGTCGGCGAGCGCGAGCACGAACGGCAGCGTGGCGTTGTTGAGCGCGAAGGTCGAGGTGCGCGCGACCGCGCCCGGCATGTTGCTGACGCAGTAATGCACCACGCCGTGCTCCACGTAGGTGGGGTCCGCGTGCGTGGTCGGCCGGCTGGTCTCGCAACAGCCGCCCTGGTCGATCGCCACGTCGACCAGCACCGAGCCCGGCCGCATCGCCCGCACCATGTCGCGCGTGACCACCCTGGGCGCCGCGGCGCCCGGAACCAGCACCGCGCCGACCACGAGGTCGGCGCCGGTCACGTGGCGCTGCAGCGCCTCGCGCGTGGCGAAGATCGTGTTCAGCATGCAGCCGAACTGGAAGTCGAGTTCCTTGAGTCGCTGCAACGAGCGGTCGATGACCGTCACGTGGGCCTCCATGCCCATCGCCATGCGGATCGCGTTGGTGCCGACGACGCCGCCGCCGATCACCACCACCTTCGCCGCCTCGACGCCGGGAACGCCGCCGAGCAGCACCCCCGCGCCCCCCTGTTCCTTCTCCAGGCAGTGGGCGCCGGCCTGGATCGCCATGCGCCCGGCGACCTCGCTCATCGGCGACAGCAGCGGCAGCGTCTGGCCCACGCCGGTCACGGTCTCGTAGGCGATCGCGATGCAGCCGGAGTCGAGCAGCGCGCGGGTCTGCGCGGGATCGGGCGCCAGATGCAGGTAGGTGAACAGCACCTGGCCCTCGCGCAGCAGGCGGCACTCCTGCGGCTGCGGTTCCTTGACCTTGACCACCAGGTCCGCGCGCGCGAACACCTCGGCGGCGTCGGCGACGATCTCGGCGCCGGCACGCCGGTACGCCTCGTCGCCGAGGCCGATGCCGGCGCCGGCCTGCGTCTCGACGATCACGCGGTGGCCGTTATGCGCCAGCTCGCTGACGCTGGCGGTCGTCAGTCCTACCCGGTACTCGTGGGTCTTGATCTCCCTGGGCACGCCGATCAGCATCCGGGAATCCTCCGCGCGGTCGAGGCAAACGCTCTGGTCATCGGTCTGCGCGCAGTATAGGCAGGCCACACGCCGCGCGTGACCGGCGTGCAGCACCCATTCCGGGGTAGGCGCGCCTCAGATGGTGCCGTCGGCGCGCAGCGATGCGATCTCGGCTCCGTCGAGACCGAGTACGTCGCGCAGCACCTCGTCGGTGTGGCTGCCGACGGCCGGCCCGGGCCACTCGGTGGCGCCGGGGGTGTCGGCGAGGCGCGGCATCAGCGCCGGGATCTCGAGCGTCTGGCCGTCGACCTCGACGCGCTCGAACAGCCCGCGCGCGCGAAAGTGCGGGTCCGCGCACAGATCGGCGACGTCGTAGATCGGCCCGACCGGCACCCGCTGGCCCTGCAGCACCTCGAGCACCTCGGCGGCCGGTCGCGCGGCGCACCAGGCGCCGAGGGCGGCGTCGATCTCGGGCTCGCGCGCGACGCGCCCGGCGTTGTTCGCGAGTTGCGGATCCTCGGCGAGGTCGCCGCGCCCGATCGCGTCCATCAGCCGCCGGAAGATCGAATCGCCGTTGCCACCGATCACCACGCAACGGCCGTCGCTGCAGCGGTAGGTGTTGGTCGGCACGATGCCGGTCACGGTGGTGCCGGCCGGCTGGCGCACCACGCCGGCGCCGGAGTACTCGGGCACCACTGCCTCGAGCAGGTTGAACATCGACTCGTACAGCGCCACGTCGACCACCTGCCCCGTGCCGGCGGGCAGCGCGTCGCGCGCGCGCAGCGCGAGCAGGATGCCGAGCACCGCGTGCAGCCCGGCGATGGTGTCGCCGATGCTGAGGTTGGCGCGCACCGGCACCTCGCCCGGAAAGCCGTTCAGGTAACGAAACCCGCTGATGCCTTCGCAGACCGACGCGAAGCCCGGGCGCGAGGCGTACGGCCCGTCCTGCCCGTAGCCGGAGATGCGCGCGACGACCAGCCGCGGGTTCGTGGCCTTCAGCACGGCCGGGGCCAGCCCCCAGCGCTCCAGCACGCCGGGGCTGAAATTCTCGATCAGCACGTCCGAGCGCCCGGCGAGCCGGCGCACCGTGTCCTGCCCGCGCTCGCTGCGCAGGTCGACCGTGATGCACTTCTTGTTGCGTCCCAGCGAGCGCCACCAGTACGAGGTACCGCCCTCGTCGAGTACGCGCCAGCCGCGGATCGGGTCACCGCCGGGCGGCTCGACCTTGATCACCTCGGCGCCGAAATACGCCAGTATCGACCCGCAGAACGGACCGGCCAGCAATTGCCCGAGTTCCAGCACGCGCAATCCGGCCAGCGGCCGCGTGGTCGTCGTCATCGGCGTGTCTCCGCACAGCTATCGTTCATGTTTCCCCCGCCACGCGCCCGGCCATCGCCGCGGCGACCACCGAGCCCTGCGGGACGGCGTTGACGTGATGGCTCAGCGGTTGTCCAGCGGCCGCTCCGGTGCGCAACCGGTGCAGTGCGACCAGCGCGCACACCAGCGCGTGCACCAGCGCGACGAACACCAGGTACGCGCGCGGATCGATCGCCCCCATCAGCCAGGCGACCAGCACCGGCCCCAGCGCCGACCCGGTCCCGTTGACCAGCAGCACCTTGCTGCTCGCGGCGACCAACTCCTCGCCGCGCAGCACGTCGCCGGCCAGCGACAGGAACACACCGTAGAGCGGGAACGACAACCCGCCGTAGACGAACATCAACCCGTACACGGTCCACTCCATGCCCGCCGGCAGCACCGCCAGCAGCAGCGCGACCACGCAGACCGCGGCGCTCGCCCACAGCACCACCAGCCGCCGGTCCATCCGGTCCGACAGCATGCCGACCGGCCACTGCAGCAGCGCGCTGCCGACGATCGCCGCGGCCATGAACCACGCGATCTGGCCGTGCGCGAAACCGGCCTGCAGCGCGTACACGGGGCCAATGGCGTAGAACGCGCCGTAGGTCAGCGAAACCAGCAGGATGCCGGCGAGCGTGAGCGGCACGCGGCGCAGCAGCACCACGAGCGGGATCGGCACGATCGACTCGTGGCGCGGCGCGGCGCGGCGCGTCAGCGCGATCGGCACCACCGCCAGCGAGCACAGCGCGGAAACCAGCACGAACAGCTCGAAACCCAGCGGGTCACCGAGTTGCAGCAGGAACTGTCCGCCGGCCATCGAACCCTGGCAGACGATGAGGTACAGCGACAGCAGGCGGCCACGGTTCTGGTTGGTCGCCTCGGCGTTCAGCCAGCTCTCGGCGATGATGTAGATGCCGACCATGCACGCACCGCTCACCAGGCGCACCAGCGCCCAGGCGAGCGGATCGACGAACAGCGCGTGCGCCAGCGGTGCGAACGAGACCAGCGAGGCCAGCGCGGCGAACACCCGGATCGGACCGACGCGCGCGATCAGCCGCGGGGTGGACCACGAGCCGAACAGGAAGCCGACGTAGTAGCACGCCAGCACCGCGCCGGTGACCCCGGTGTCGAAACCCGACAGGCTGGCGCGCACGCCGAGCAGCGTGCCCTGCAGCCCCGCGCCGACCACGATCAGCGCGAGCCCCGCGAACAGCGCCCACAGGGACAGCACGACGGCACGCATGACACCCGACACCCGTTGTGGCAATGGATCATGCTAGCAGCGCTTGGCCGGCGGCGGCTGTGAGGAATTACCGCGTGCGGAAGCATCCGCTACACTGCGGCCTCCACCATCGGCTCGTGAACCCGCGGGAGAACACCTCATGGCAACCGATATCGGCCGTCTCGGCGTCTGGGCTTTCATCGACAACTTCAGCGCACCAGAGCTCGCGGCCTTCGCGCGGCGCCTCGAGGACTGGGGCTACTCGGCGCTGTGGATTCCGGAGGCCGTGGGCCGCGACCCGTTCGCGACCATGGGCTACCTGGCCGCGCAGACGCGCTCGCTGGTGCTCGCCACCGGCATCGCGAACATCTACGCGCGCGATCCGATGACGATGCAGGCGATCCGCAAGACGCTGGCCGAGATGGCGCCGGGCCGAATCGTGCTCGGGCTCGGGGTCTCGCACGCGCACCTGGTGCAGAACGTACGCGGGCACGAATACTCGACCAAACCGGTGGCGACGATGCGCGCCTACCTCGAGGGCATGGAGAAGGCGCTCTATCTCGGCAAGCAGCCCGCCGAGGAGGCACCGGTGGTGCTGGCTGCGCTGCGCAGCAACATGCTGAAGCTCGCGGCCGAGAAGACGCGCGGCGCGCACCCCTATTTCGTCACCCCGGAGCACACGGCGCGTGCGCGTACGACGCTGGGACCCGACGCCTGGCTGTGCACCGAGCAGATGGTCGTGCTGGACACCGACCCGGCCAACGCGCGCGCGGTCGCGCGCAAGCACATGGCGATCTACCTCGGGTTGCCGAACTACCAGAACAACCTGCGCGAGTACGGCTTCACGGACGCCGATTTCGCCGACGGCGGCAGCGACCGCGTGGTCGACGCGATCTGCGCCTGGGGCACCGAGGCGCAGTTGCGCGAGCGCATCGCCGCGCACCATGCGGCCGGCGCCAACCACGTCTGCGTGCAGGCCTTCCGTCCCGACGGCGAGATGGGTCCCGACGAGCGCGCGCTGGAGCTGCTCGCGCCTGGACGCGGCTGACCCCGCGCGCGGAGGTAATCACACGCCCGGGCGCTGCAAATTGCCATGACAGCGCCCGGCCGGCGTGGTTAACATGCCGCCGAAGGGAGTCATCACCACGGGATTACGACCATGCGCCAGCTCGGAGTCATCGACGCCGCGTTCATCAACCTCGAGAACCCCACGGTCCCGCAGCAGATCGGGGGACTCGGCATCTACGATCCGTCGACCGCGCCGGGCAAGTTCGTGCGCTTCAAGGACGTGCTCGCGAACTTCGAGCAACGCCTGGCGAATCTGCCGATCTTCCGCACGCGCCTGGTCGAGGTGCCGCTCGGGCTGGATCGCCCGTACTGGGTGCTCGACCCGCACTTCGACGTCGAGTTCCACATCCGCCACATTGCGTTGCCCAAGCCCGGCGACTGGCGCCAGCTGTGCATCCAGGTCGCGCGGCTGCACTCGCGCCCGCTCGACATGAGCCGCCCGCTGTGGGAGGCCTACATCATCGAGGGGCTGGACAACATCCCGAACCTGCCTCCCGGCTGCTTCGCGGTCTACACCAAGATCCACCACTCGCTGGTCGATGGTGCGGGCGGCCAGAGCTTCATGGCCGCGATCCACGACCTCGAGCCGGTGCCGTCGCACAGCGGTGAGTCGCACGAGCCCCCGGCGCGCTTCGCCGACGTGCAGCCCTCGGACGTGCGCCTGCTCGGCCAGACGCTCATGAAGGCGGGACCGCGGCTGTGGTCGTACACCAAGGGCATGGCGAAGATCGTGGGCGGTGTGGGCTCGATGGCGAAACGCATGCTGAGCGAGGAACTGCCGCCACTGCAGATAACCGCGCCGAAGAGCCGTTTCGACCAACCGGTGGGGCACAACCGGGTGTTCGAGGCCCGCGAGTTCCTGCTGTCGGAGTTCAAGGAACTGAAGAACGCCGCCGGGATGACGATCAACGACATCGCGGTGGGAGTGGTGGCCGGCGCGATGCGCAAGTACCTGATGGCGCACAACGAGCTGCCGGCGGAATCGCTGTGCGCCTCGATGCCGGTCAACATGCGCTCGCGCGTGGGCGAGACCGGGGACAACAACCAGGTCGGCGCGATGAGCGCCATGCTGCACACCGACATCGAGGACCCGATCGAGCGCCTGCAGGCGATCAAGAAGAGCCTCGACGACGCCAAGGCGTACATCGACACGCCGCTGACGAACATCGTCAGCCTGCCCGGCGCGATTCCGCCGGCGATCGCCAAGCCACTGACCCGCATGTACGTGCGCAACAAGCTCACGCGGCACATGCCGATGGGGCAGGCCACCGTGATCACGAACGTTCCGGGGCCGCCCTTCGACCTCTACTGCGCCGGCGCGCGCATGGTCAGCTATTACCCGCTGGGACTGATCAACCCCGGCCTCGGGCTGTTCCATGCCGTGTTCAGCTGTGGCGGCAAGATCGCGATCTCGGTGCTCGGCGACCGTGACCAGATGCCCGACCCCGAGTTCTACCGCGCCTGCCTCGACGCCGCGTACGAGGAACTGCGTGCGGCGCTGCTCGGCAGGAACGCGCAGGCGGTGGGCTCGCGCAGGAAGCAGCGCGTGACGAAGGCGGTGAAGGCGCGAGCCACCGCGGCAAGAACGCAGGCGGTGGCCGCCAGGGCGAAGGCAGGCGCGACCCGGGCGAAGGGCGCGACGATCCGGGCGAAGGCAGCGAAGGCAGCGAAGAGCAGCGCCAGGACCGTGACGGCACGCGCGAAAACGAAAACCGCGCCCGCCGCGAAGGCCGGAGCGAAATCAGTGCCCGCGCCCAGGTCAGGCGGCCGGCGTGTCCGCGCAGCCGCTGCAACCGCTGCAACCGCTGCAACCGCTGCGCCGGAGGCTGCGAACGCGTCCTGAGCGCTCGCGCGCGCCGGATCAGAACGTTCCGGTGCGCAGCAGCACCAGCGTGCACGCGTCCTGGGTGGCGATGCCGGCCGAACGCAGGACCACCTCCAGCTCCGGGTTCTCGGTGCCCGGGTTGAAAATCACGCGTTTGGGCCGCAGCGCGAGCAACTGCTCGCGCTGGGTGCTCGATACCGCGGGACGCACGTAGACCGTTACCGTATCCACCGCCGCGGTGATCGCGCCGAGCTCCGGCACCGCAGCGTCCCCGTCGATGGTCCGCTCGCGCGCACTGACCGGCACGACACGATGGCCGTGCTCCTTGAGCAGCTGTTGTGCCTTGAAGGCATAGCGCTCGGGGTCCGCGCTCGCGCCCAGGATCGCCACTGTTTCACCACCGCTCATCGCGCAACCTCCCTTGCGTTCGTCATTCGGTATACAGCTCGACCAGCGTCGCCAGGTCTTCCTCCGGCTGCGCGCGCAGCGCCTGCTGGCGCAGCAGTTGCGCGGCCAGCGCGGCCAGCGGCAGCGCGGCACCGCTCGCCCGCGCGCCGTCGAGCGCCAGATCCAGCTCACGGCGCAACGCGACGGTGGTGGCCAGCAACGGTTCGAACTCGCGCACCGCCATGCGCGTCCCCACCTGCTGCAGCAACAGCGAGTCGGCCGGCGCCCCGGCCAGGGCTTCCGGCAGGCGCTCCGTATCGACGCCGCTGCGCTCGGCCCACGCGATGGTCTCGGCGAGCGCGAGCACGGTGGTGCCGGCCAGCAGCGCGTGGCACAGCCGGGCCGCCTGCCCGGCTCCCGCTTCGCCCATGTGCGTGGCGCGCGAACAGAAGCGCTCGAGCACTGGCCGCGCGCGCTCGACGTCGTCTTCGTCGCCGCCAACGACCGCGACCAGCGTGCCCTGCTCGGCGTCCTCGAGGTCACCGAGCACCGGCGCATCGACCCACCCCATGCCACTGCGCTGCGCAAGCTCGCGCGCGAGCCGGCGCGTCGCGGCCGGCCCGGTGGCGGAAAGGTCGATCAGCAACTGCTCCTCGCTGGCGAAGGACGCAATGCCATCGGCGCCGAACACGAGCTCCTCGACCGCATCGGCCCCGTCCAGGCACAGCAGCACGACGTCGCAGCGCTCCACGAGTTCCGCGATCGAAGCGACCGGTTCGGCCCCGCGCTCCGCGACCGCGTCACACACTTCCGCGCTGCGGTTCCAGACCAACAGCGTGGCACCGTCGTCGAGCAGCCGGGCGGCGATCGCGCGCCCCAGGCGGCCCAGGCCGAGCAGTCCGGTCACCGCCTCACGCGAACTCACCCGCACCACCCGCCGGGCCGAAGATCGCGAGCAGCGTCAGGTCCTCGCGGATGTCGAAGAAGGAGTGGTCGGTGGTCGCGCCGACGAACAGCACCGTTCCCGCACCGACCTCCTGCTCCTGCCCGTCGACCCGCAGTCGCGCGCTGCCTTCCAGCACCACGTAGATCTCGTCCTCCAGGTGCGGCGCCTGCATGTCGCGCGCGCCCGCCGGCAGACGATAGATCGCGCACGACATCTGTTCCCCGCGCAGGAACTCGAAGATCCGCGGCTCGGCACCAGCCACCCGGCGCTTGAGCTGTTCGAGATCGAAGACCTTCCAGACTGCAGACGACATCGGCCTGACCCCCGGGTCGAAGACATCGGTGAAGAGCGGGGAACTCTACTGCGCCCGCCCCATACTGCCAAGCGCCGCGCTCAGCGATGCTCAGTTGGCCTCGGCGTGGTGCGCCAGCCGGGCGCGCAGGTGGCGCTGCACGTCGGCCCACTCGGCCGCGAGGATGCTGTACATGACGGTGTCGCGCACCGATCCGTCGCGCCGCGCCATGTGGTGGCGCAACACGCCTTCCCGCTGCGCGCCCAGCGCCTCCATCGCGCGCTGCGAGGCGAAATTGAAGCGATCGGTGCGCAGGCCCACGGCGGCACAGCCCAGCGTGTCGAAGGCGTGCCCGAGCAGCAGCAGCTTGCAGGCCGCGTTGACGTGCGAGCGCTGGGCGCTGCGCGCGTACCATGTGTAACCGATCTCCAGGCGCCCGATCGCGGGCGCGATCTCGTAGCAACGCGTGCTGCCGACCAGTGCGCCACGGCGCAGGTCGCGCACCGCCCACGCCAGCGTCGTCCCCGCCGCCACGCCCTGCAGTGCCTGCGTGATCCAGCCGTCCATCTCGTGCGGTGCGGGCACCGATGCGTACCACAGCTCCCACAGGCGTCCATCGGCCACCGCGGTCGCCAGTTCATCCCGATGCCCGATCGCCAGCGGTTCGAGCCGCACCCCGTGCGCCTCGAGCGTGACCGGCCCGCTGCTGTCCATCTGCGGTTCTCCTGTGCTCGTGCTCGTCCGGATGCCGGACACGGGTCAACTTCGTCCTGTGGCCGAACATGTTCGATACGCCACGCCGATCGATGTCCTGGCACTTCCCGGATCTACATCGTAGGTCG
>CAUJIL010000080.1 GCA_963204845.1 Pseudomonadota bacterium
CGTAGAGCACGCTGAGCGCGAGGATGCTGAGGAAGCCGGGCAGCACGAACAGCGTTCCGGCGACCAGCCCGCCCGGTGTGCGATGCAGCAACCAGCCGATGTAGGTGGCCAACTGCTGCGCTTCGGGGCCCGGCAGCAGCATGCAGTAGTTCAGCGCGTGCAGGAACCGGGCTTCGCCGATCCAGCGCTTCTCCTCGACGAGGATGCGGTGCATCACCGCGATCTGGCCCGCGGGGCCGCCGAAACTGAGCGCGGCCACGCGCAGCCACACGAACACGGCCTCGCGAAACGGCACCGTGTGCGGCTGCACCGGCCCGCTCGGATCGTCTGCGCCCGCCACCGGACCGTCCATTCGCGTGCTACCGTCCGTTCATCGCCACCGGATCGTCGTCGGCGACCCGGCCTAGGTTCGGCCTGTGGCCGAACATGTCCGGGCACAGCCCGGACCTACGGCATACCCGCGCAGGTTCGGCCTGTGGCCGAACGAGGTGAATGCCCGGGCGCAGCCCGGACCTACTGCTTCGCTTCTTCCTGGTAGTACGCCATCAGGATCCGCGCGACTTCGGGACGCGCGAACTCGATCGGCAGGTCCTGGCCGGCGGCCAGCATCTCGCGCACCTTGGTGCCCGAGGGCTGCACGAAGTCCTCCGGCGAATGATCCGGCGCATCCCGCATCATCACCACGCGGTGCAGCTTCTTCGAGTACGCGGTGTTGTCGGCGCGGAAGATCTGGATCGCGAGTGCGCCGGCCGGCACCTGCTCGTCGAAGATGGTCTGCGCGTCGAAGGCGCCGTAGTAGCTGCCCACGCCGGCATGATCACGACCCACGATCAGGTGCGTGCAACCGCAGTTCTGGCGGAACACCGCGTGCAGCACGGCCTCGCGCGGACCCGCGTACATCATGTCGAAGCCGTAACCGGTGATCATCACCGTGTTCGCGGGGAAATACAGTTCGACCATCTTGCGGATCGCCGCGTCGCGCACGTGCGCGGGGATGTCACCCGCCTTGAGCTGGCCCAGCAGCATGTGGATCAGGATGCCGTCGGCGCCGACTGCCTCCTTCGCCATCTTGCACAGCTCCTCGTGCGCGCGGTGCATCGGGTTGCGGGTCTGGAACGCCACCACCTTCTGCCAGCCGCGCTCGGCGATCTCGTTGCGGATCTCGACCGCGGTGCGGAAGGTGTCGGGGAAGTCCTGCTGGAAATAGCTGAAGTTCAGCACCTCGATGGGGCCGCTGACCGCGATCCGCCCGAGGCTGGTGAACGTGGCCACGCCCGGATGCTTGGGATCCAGCGTGCGGAAGATCTGCTCCGCCATCTGGTCGATCTCGGCCGCACTGAACTCCTCGATCGCCTCCACGGTCTGCACCGCCAGCACCGGGTTGCCCGGTACGTTCGGGTCGCGCAGCGCGATGCGCTTGGCGCCGCGGATCGCCGCTGCGTCACTGCAGAGGTTGAGCACGGGCACCGGCCAGAACAGCCCTCCCGTGGTGTGCAGCTTCGCCGCCACGCTGAGCGCGTCGGCCTTGTTCATGTAGCCCTTCAGCGGGTTGAAATAACCGGCGCCGAGCATCACGGCATTGGCGGCCGCCGCCGAACTGACGAGCAGCGAAGGCAACGATTCCGCCTCCTTCGTCAGCGCATGATGGCGCTCGGCGTCGTAGACGAAACGCGGATCGAGCGCGTCCGAACCATGGGGTTTGATCATCGTGTCGTTACTCCGTTTCAGGCCGAAAGAATGCCGCGTTTCTCGAGCTCGTGCAGGAGCATGTCGACTTCCTGCTGCAGCGTCATGCGGTCGGTGTGCAGGTGGATCTCGGGAGCGGCGGGCGCCTCGTAGGGATCGTCGATGCCGGTGAAGTTCTTGATCTCGCCGGCGCGCGCCTTCTTGTACAAGCCCTTCGGGTCGCGCTTCTCGGCTTCCGACAGCGCGCAGTCGACGAACACCTCGATGAACGGCATGCCCGAATCTTCGTGCAGCTTGCGCACCACGTCGCGATCCGAGCGGTACGGGCTGATGAAACTGGTCAGCACGATCACGCCGCAGTCGACGAACAGCTTCGCCACCTCGCCGATGCGACGGATGTTCTCCTTGCGGTCGTCGGCGCTGAAACCCAGGTTCTTGTTGATGCCGAGGCGGATGTTGTCCCCGTCCAGCCGGTATGCCAGCTTGCCGCGCTTGTAGAGCGCGTCCTCGAGCGCCACCGCAACGGTGCTCTTGCCGCTGCCGGACAGCCCGGTGAACCACAGCGTCGCGCCCTGCTGCCCGAGCAGCTTGTGGCGGTGCTCGCGCTGGATCTCGCCTTCGTGCCAGTGCACGTTCGTCGCCTTCTGTTCCGTCATTGCTCGTGTTCCCCGTGGTGGGTCGGTGAATGCGCGCCGGCGGGCGGATGCCGCCGATGCGCGGTAACAGTGCGCGACGCGCTCACGCGCGCTGCCGCGGCAGGATGTAGCGCTCGCGGTACTCGCGGAAATCGGCCGCGAGCGACTCTTCGGTGAAACCGTATTCCTCGAGCGTGTACTGGTGCGTGGGCCGCGCCTCGCGGCGGTTCATCTCGCGCCAGCGTTCCATCTCGGCACGCGCATCGTCGGTGAGGTCGATGCCGACGAAGTCGTACAGCCGGCGGATCTCGTCCAGCGGACTGCGCACCGTGTCCTCGTACCACATGTCGAGGAAGCGCGACTCGTGGCCGGCGTCGCGAAAACGCAGCGTGGTGCGCATGCCGGCGGCCCACTTGCGGCACCAGTGCGCCGCCACCTCCTCCTTGCCGACCACGTCCGATAACGGGTGGCTCAGCGCGTGGATCATGCTCGCGTAGGACGCCATCAGTTGCAGCGGGTCACGGTGCGTCTGCAGCACTTTCACGTCCGGAAACACCGTGAACAGCGCGGACGGAAAATGCAGGTGGTGCGGCGCCTTGAGTACCCAGCGCTCGGCCTGTTTGCCGAAACGCTTCTTCTGCCATTGCAGGAACTGCAGCAGGCGCTTCAGGTACGCGTAGCCGGGCAACTGGTCCTGCCGCTCCAGCCACTGCCCGTACTCGGGCATGTGCGCGTAGGACTCCGGAACCGTCGAGAAGAACGCCTGCTCCAGCAGCATGATCTCCTCGTCGGGGCCGCGCGCGTCCATCGGGTGGATCGAGGCGAGTTCCGGCGACGCCGCCAGCATCGCGTTCACCTCGGCTTCGGCGATCGCGATCCGCGGGTCGGTACGCGCGGCGAAGTCGGTTCCGGGCAGCGGCACCGGGAAGCGCACCTCGTACCACAGCGACGCATACATGCGGTGATCGGAGGCGATGGTGCGATGCATCATCGTGGTGCCGGTGCGCGGCAGGCCGACGATCGCCAGCGGCGCGTTGATCTGCTCCTCGAGGATCCCGGGATGGCGTGCGAACCAGTCCTCCGCGCGCAGGCGCGTGATCAGGATGTTGCGGATGCGATCGGCAAAATACCCGTAGCCGGCGACGTTGAGCCGCGCCTCGGTGTTGAGCGCGACGACCAGCCGCTCGAACGGTTCGCGGAAGCTCGGATCGCCGAAGTCCGACAATCCTGTTTCGCGGCGCGCCTCGTCGAGCAGGGTCGCGGCGCTCAGGCGGTGGTCGTTCACTTCGGCAGTTTCTCCAGATCGGTCAGCTTCACCACGCGGCAACTCGGGTGCACGATCTCGGCGGCCGCGATCCAGCGGAAACACAGGGTTCCGTTACGGTGCCCGGCCGTGTCCAGCCAGTTGTCGATACCGGGATCCCGGTGCGCGAGAACGATGCGAACCCCGCCGTCCGGGCGGTGCTTCGCGGTGTGCTTGTTCACGTGGATGCGATGATAACGGTAGTCGAGCGACTCCATCCAGTAATTATCGGCCTGCAGGTTCCACGCGCGGCACTCGGGGATGCGCTCGACCTCGATCACCAGCGCCTCGTCGTCCGCCAGCTCGAAGTAGCCGTGGTAATAGAAGATGTTCTGGTCGCCGCCCACGGAGTGGCACAGCTGCTGGTCCGCGGGAGGCAGTTCGTTCGGCCGCGGGAGGTACGAGGCGCTCCAGTCCGCGAACAGCCGCGCGGTGTTGTTCACGAAGTTCGTCGCCGTGCGCAGCCCGGCATCGAGCTGTTCGGCGGTCAGGGGCTCCGGCGTCGCGCCGCGGTCCAGCCGTTCGATCGTAAGGTCGGCCGGCACCTCGGCGTTGCGGTCCATGAAGGTCTGGCGCACCAGCAGCGCGTTGGTGTCCAGTTCCATCGGCAGCCAGTTACCCTCGTGCGGGCGGGTGCTGAGAATGATCTCGAAGCTGCCGTCGGGCTCCACGCGCAGGCTCTGGCCGTCGAGGAAACCGGTCTCGGTCTGCCGGAAGTTCTCGGCGTAGCTGCCCTTGCTGCTGAGGAAGCTCAGGTAATACACCGTGCCGCGCCGGCCGCGGATCCGGTAATCGTGGCGGCCGTCCAGCACTGCCTTCTGGTACAGGTTGTCGGGATTGTCGGCCCCGATCTTGATCGTCTCGTGCGAGGGTCGGTAAAGCACCGGAAACGCCGGATCGTTGAATTCCACGTACCATTCCAGCCCGGCGCGCGCCAGCCGGCTGAGGTAACGGTAACCCTCGGCACGGGTGAACGGGTCGGACGGCGCCTCGGGGCGCTGGATCTGCTCCCCGGCACGCGTCAGCGCATCGCAGAATTCCGCCCACGCCTCCCCGCTCGCGACCCTGCGCTCGGCTTCGTTCATGTCTGCCTCCCGGGCGTCTGCGCCCTGCGGTGCCGCGCCGGACGGCGCGGCAGTGAAACTGTCGACCGCGAACCGGCTTTCAGCCGCCCACCAGCTTCTGCAATTCGTCGTTCAGCTTGTTGTAGTCCCAGTACGCGCGCAGCGACACCAGCTTGCCGGCATCGTTCACGGTGTAGACCGCGACACAGCGCGCACCGACCATCGTGCCGTCAGGCAAGCGGTTGAACAGTGTCTGCACATTGGCGCAGGAGTCACCGGCCGGATGCGACTCGTGGATTTCATAGCCGGCGATGCCGTTGGGCATCACCGCGTCCCAGAACGCCTCGATCGCCTGCTTGCCACGATGTCCCAGACCGCTGGGGTCGAGCGGCGACACACCCACCGGATCCTGCACCACCGCGTCGTCGGCGAACAGATCGAGCCACTCGCGCTTGCGGCCCGAAGAGGCATAGGTCAGCGAGTTGCGTCCCGCCTGCTCGGCCAGATAACAGTTTGCCATCGGGTCTGCTCCGTGTTCTCAGTGGAAATGCGCCCAGCCTGCCACACCGCCTGGGTCGCGAATTCGTCCGAATCGATGAGGTCGGCTCAATGCGCCGCGCCGCATCGAAACCCGGAGTATACGCAGCGCGAACCCTCGCGGGTACCGGGAAACGCACGGCGCGCATGATCCATATGGATCATGAAAGGGTTTGCCCGCCGGCCCGCCCGGGTCTATGATCGCTCAGGTAGCCAACGAGCTGCGGAGCCGATCCAGCGTTCATCGAATGCCCGTGATCGATCCACCGACAATTCCAACGACAACCGAGGTGACACACCCATGCCGAAGCTTCAGACCCTTTCTGCGTATCGCGCGTCCGCGCTCGCCATCGCCATCGCGGCCGGCGCCGGCACGGCGGTTCCTTCCATCGCCCAGGACGGCCAGCGCGCCACCGGTCTCGAGGAGATCGTCGTCACCGCCCAGCGGCGCGAGGAATCGCTGCAGGACACCCCGATCGCGATCACCGCGTTCACGGCCGACAAGCTGGGTGATCTGGGCGTGTTCGACGTGTCGCAGGTCGCGGACTTCGCGCCAAACGTGGTCATCCAGAAACAGCCCTCGTCGAACTCGAACATGGGCATCACGATCCGCGGCGTCGGCACCACCGAAACCGCGCTGACCTCGGACCCGAAGGTCGGCCTCTACATCGACGGCATCCTGATCAGCAAGACGATCGGCGGGGTGTTCGACATCACGGACATCGAACGCATCGAGGTGCTGCGCGGACCGCAGGGCACGCTGTTCGGCCGCAACACCACCGGCGGCGCGGTCAACGTGACCACCAAGAAGCCGACCGGCGAACTGGGCGGCAAGGCGGAAGCCTCGGTCGGCAACTTCGGCTACCTGCGCTACGGCGGCAGCCTGGACCTGCCGGCAATGGGCGATCTCGCCGCGAAACTGTCGTTCAATCACATGGAAACCGACGGCTGGGCCTACAACCATTACACCGGTGTCGCGCAACCGCCGCAGGCGCCGACCGAGAAGGTCGAGAAGGACCTGGGCTCGGAGGACAACGACTCGTACCGCATCGCGCTGCGCTGGACGCCGCGCGAGGACCTGACCCTCGACTACGCCTTCGACAAGACCGACAACTCGGGCGTGGCCACGCCGTTCCAGATCCTGAAGGTCAAGGACGAATTGAACAACGGCTTCAGGAAGAATCCGGTCGACTTCCAGATGCTCGGCGGCTCGCTGTACAAGCGCATGGCGCAGAATGTGCAAAAAAAGAGCAACCGGCAGCAGGACTTCGTGTTCGACGAGATGACCGAGGAGTACCTGAAGATCGATGGTCACTCCTTCGTCGCCGCGTGGGAGGCCACCGACAACGTCACGCTGAAGTACCTGTTCGGCTCGCGTGATTCGGAGCACAACAACGGCGCCGACCTCGACGGCGGCACCTACTACGCGCGCGACCTGTTCTACGGCGTGTTCGCCGGCAACAACGGCAAGATCCAGACCCCCGGCTTCCAGTCGCGGATCGACGACGGCAGCATCGAGGTGGACTCCCACGAGTTCCAGATCATCGGCAGCGCCTTCGACGACCGCCTGCACTACACCGGCGGCCTGTACTTCTTCGAGCAGGACGTCTACGAGCACAACCCGCAGACCTTCTCGCTGCCGATCGCCTTCGTCGCGGGGCAGGGTGCGTTCACGCCGGGGCTCGGACCGCTGTACGACGCCGCGGGCTTCTGCCCGGCCGCGTACTACGGTTATCTCTGCGTGGGCACCCAGCGGCTGCCGATTCCCGGTGCCGGCGATCCCTACGAGCCGGGCCTGCTCGACTTCGCGTACGGCCAGAACACCGAGTCGCAGGCCATCTACGGGCAGGCCACGTACGCGTTCACCGAACAGCTGGACGTGACTCTCGGGCTCCGCTACACCGAGGACGAGAAAGACGCGTTCCTGTACAACCAGAACATCGTCCGGGCCATCCCGACCCACTCCCAGACGAACCCCGTCCGCAGCAAGGACGACTGGGACAACATCAGCTACCTCGCGAACCTGAACTACGCGTTCACCGACGACATCAGCGCGTACTTCACCTACACCACCGGCTACAACGGCGGTGGCTACAACGCGCGCGCGAGCAGCGCGGCCTCGTTCCAGACCCCCTACGACAAGGAAGAGGTCGAATCGATCGAGCTGGGCCTCAAGTCGGAACTGTTCGACAACCGGTTGCGCCTGAACGCCGCGCTGTTCTACAACGATTACACCGACGTCCAGATCGCGCAGTTCGAGGCGGGCGCCGGTGGCGCGTCGAGCCGCACCGTGAACGCGGGCGCGGCCACCATGCAGGGGATCGAGTTCGATATCGTCGCGGTGCCGGTCGATGGCCTGACGATCGACCTCAGCTACGGCTACCTCGATGCCGAGTTCGACGAGTACCTGGCACGCGACCCGGACCGGACTTCACCGACGTTCGACCAACTGCTGGACATCTCGGACAACACCACCATGCCGCAGGCCCCCGAGAACACCGCCTCGCTCGGCGTGCAGTACGACTTCGAGCCGTTCAGCTTCGGCGCCCTGTCCGCCCGGGTCGATGTCGCGTTCAAGGACAGCTTCGTGTTCCATTCGTACGAGAACGAATGGAACTCGCCGGACAGCCGCACGCTGGTCAACGGCCGCCTCAGCCTGAACGAGATCCCGCTCGGCTGCTGCAACGACAAGGGCAGCCTGCGCGTCTCGCTGTGGGGCAAGAACCTGACCGACGAGGAGTACATCAACTGGGGTATCGACTTCAGTTCGCTGGGCTTCTCCGGGGCGACCTACGGCGAACCCCGCACCTATGGCCTGGACGTGGTCTACACGTACAATTGACCCGACCGTCGGCCGGTGGATGCGAAGAGCGGCCCTCGGGCCGCTCTTTTTTTGCCCGCGAATCATGGAGGCCCCGCATGACGCTGGACACGCTGCTCGCCGAACGCGAGATCTACCGCGCGCTGGTGCGTTTCGCTCGCGCGATGGACTACCGCGACTGGGGCGCGCTCGATGCGATCGTGTCTCCGGACGCCAGCGCCGATCTCGGCATGGGGATGGTCCAGGGTCGCGCCGAGATCGTCGCCTTCATGCGCTCCTTTCTGGACGATTGCGGGCCCACCCAGCACCTGCTCGGCAACGTGATGATCGACGTGCAGGGGGATAGCGCGCAGAGCTCCTGCTACGTCAGCGATATGCACAAGGGCAGCGGCGACAAGTCGGCGGCGACCTTCGCGACACTCGGCGAATACCACGACACCTGGGAACGCGCGGGCGGCAGCTGGCGGATGACGCATCGCACCAAGCGCAACCGGGCGCACATCGGCGACATCGGCGTGCTGGGCGCGGGGCCGGCCCGGCGCTGAATACCCGCCCCGATCGCAGCGGATACGCATCACGTGATGGACCACGTCTCGTCGGGCGATCGCGCGGCGCAGCGGACCGGGAACTTCCGGCCGCCACGCGTTCTGTGCAACCCGCACCTGCAGTCGTTCCTCGCGAGCAGCGGCTGGCGGCGCCGGCTGGTGCGGCGCCGCGCGCGTGCGCTCGAGGCGGCGGCAGTCGAGGAGGTCCTCGCGTGCGGCGCCGGCATCCGGCTGCACGGCGTCTTCGCGCGCCATCCGGCGGCACGCCGGGGACTGGCGGTGCTGATCCACGGCTGGCACGGTAACGCCGATTCGGCCTACCTGCTGTCGGCAGCCGCGCGGCTCTTCGGCGCCGGGTTTTCGGTATACCGGCTGCATCTGCGCGACCACGGACCCAGCGCACACCTGAATCGCGAGCTGTTCAACTCGACGCGCCTGACCGAAGTGATCGAGGCGCTGGCGCGCATCGTCGAGCGCCATCCGCACCCGCGGGTCTTTCTGGGCGGCTTCTCGCTGGGCGGCAACTTCGCGCTGCGCGTCGCGCTGCAGGCGCCCGCGCGCGGCATCCGCATCGATCGCGTGGTCGCGGTCTGCCCGGTGCTCGATCCGGCGAACACCATGCAGGCGCTGCTCGACTATCCGCTGTACCACGGTTATTTCCTGCGCAAATGGCAGGCGGCGATGCGCGAGAAGCTGCGTCATTTTCCCGCACACGGCTACGGCCAGGACCTGCGGCAGTTGCGCTCCCTGACGGCGATGAACGAATTCTTCATCCCCCGTTTCACCGGGTTCGCCGATACCCGCAGTTATCTGGACGCCTACGCGTTGACCGGCGAGCGCCTGGCCGGACTCACCGTCCCCGCCCAACTGATCACCAGCCGCGACGATCCGGTGATACCGGTGGCGGATGTCGATCGTCTCGCCCGGCCACCGGCACTGTCGATCGAGATCACCGATCGCGGCGGCCACTGCGGTTTTCTGCGCGACGTGAGCGGCCACAGCTGGATCGATTCACGCATGGACGAACTGTTTCACTGAGGAATCCGCGATGAAGGTGCTGAAGTACGGACTGGGCGCGTGCGCGCTGCTGGTGGTGGCGATGATGCTGGCGTGGCGGATGGCCGAACCGGCGCCGCTGCCTCAGCCGAGCGCGAGCGCGGAACTGCTCGCACCGGGTTCGTGGCAGGTGCGGACGAAGGAGCTCGAACTGGTCGACAGCAAGCGCCCCACCGACGCCAACGGCGATGTCCCCGGCGCACCCGAACGGCGTCTGCACACGCGCGTGTGGTATCCGGTCGGCGCGGACGAGGGCGCGCTGCCTGGCGAGGCACTGCCGCTGATCGTCTACAGCCACGGCTTCATGGGCAACAGCACCGAGCCCAGCTACCTGGCCGAGTACCTGGCCAGCCACGGTTACGTGATCGTCGCG
>CAUJIL010000081.1 GCA_963204845.1 Pseudomonadota bacterium
GCACCAGCGCATCGAAGCCGCCGGCGGCGTCGAAGCGCAGGCGCGTGACCACGCGCGCGGTACGTATCGTGCGTTCGCGCATCCACGGCCTCAGCGGGCCGCGGGCGCGGCGGCCCCGGCGAGCAGCTGGCGGAAGAAACGGCGCGCTCCGCGCGCGGTCCAGTTGTCGTGATCCTCGCCGTAGGCCGTGCGGCCGTCGAAACGCCACGCCGTCAGGCAGTTCCACGTGAACAGATTCGGGTTCAGGTGCAGTCCGATGCGGTTCAGGCACTCGCCTTCGGCCCGCAGCTCGCGTCCCGACTCGTCGCGCAGTTCCAGCGCCACACGCAACGGTGCACCGCTCGCCGCGTCGCGTTCGAGCACGTGCCGCCGGCCGCTCGTGATGCGCGCGCAGCGCCCGTCGCGCAGCAGGTAGCCGTGGATCCCGATGCACTCACCGGGGGTGAACTCCATCGTGATCAGGTGAAAGCCGTGGCCGTCGTCGGCGGTCGCGTAGCTGTAGCCGCCGTTCACGGCGCCGGTGCCGTGGATGTCCGCGCCGAATTGCGAACGCGCGCTCCAGGAGCGGTCGCGCATGCCGTAGGCATCGACCGCGATCGTCTCCCCGGCGATGCGTATCCAGCCGCGATAACGCCCGGCCTGCTCGTAGTGCCCGCCCTGGAGGTGATTCGGTGGCACGATCGCGGTGAAATCGAGCGCGAACTCGACCTCGTCGGCGTCCGGGTCGCGGTAACGCAACTCGTAGCGCCGCAACGGTTCGGCACACCGGATCGACAACCCGTTCGCGAGCTCGATGTGGTCAAGATCCTGCGGCGGGATCGGGAGATGCCAGAAGTTCTTGCCGAACAGCACCGTGTGCGGCTGGTGCCCGCTCGGATCCCACAGCCAGACTGCGGCCGAGCAGACGCCGAGATTCGGCTGGAAGAACGGGTAGACCTGGCCCGAGAGTCGCCGCTCGGGCACCGCGAAGGTGAACCAGCAGGTCTCGGCCCAGTAAGGACTGTCGGTGGCCGGCGGATGAAAGCGGTCGTCGGGATGCGTGGGTGTGTCCATCGGAAGTTTCTCCATGCCTCCACGGTTCATGTCCCGCGCTG
Organism: Pseudomonadota bacterium; assembly: GCA_963204845.1. GTDB lineage: Bacteria > Pseudomonadota > Gammaproteobacteria > Pseudomonadales > UBA5518 > UBA5518. Next base: position 1,095 of record CAUJIL010000081.1, read on the forward strand.
GCGACGCCACGCCTGCGCAGCGCCGTCTCAACCGAGACGGTCGGCGATCTCACCGAGCGACGCGGCGAACGCTTCGCGGAAATCGTTCACGATCGTGCGGCAGGAGCGGACCTGCTTGATCAACCCGATTGCCTGTCCGGCCGGCGACGTGACCAGTTCGCGCGCGCCTTCGTTGCCCGCGGCCAGTGAGCGGCTGATTCGCGTCAGCGCCTCGGTGGTTGCCATCGTCTGCAACGGCATCGGCAGCGGATCGGGCGTATCGGCCGCGTCCCATGCCTGGGTATACGGCGTGACCAGGTGGCGCGCCGGCTTGCCGGTGATGCAGCGCGTACGCGCGGTCTGCTCGGATGCGGCGGCGACCAGCTTGTCGCGCACCGCCGGAGGCAGTTCGGATTCCGCGCTGGTCAGCCACACCGACCCGGTCCAGACGCCGCTCGCACCCAGCACCATCGCCGCTGCCATCTGCCGACCGGGGGCGATGCCGCCGGCGGCGAGCACCGGCAGCGGCGCCACCGCCTCGACCACCTGCGGCACCAGCACCATCGTCGTGATCTCGCCGGTATGCCCGGCCGCCTCGTAGCCATTGGCCACGATCAGGTCGACCCCCGCTTCCTTCTGCTTCACCGCGTGACGCACGCTGCCGGCCAGCGCGCCAACCCGGATGCCCTTCGCACGCACCCGCTCGACCACGTCGCGCGGCGGCACGCCGAGCGCGTTGACCAGCAGCGCGGGCGAGAACTCCAGCGCCACGTCCAGTTGGCGCCGTGCCACCTGCTCCGACCACGCCAGCTCCGCCGTGTCGCGCAACTTCGCCCCCTCGGCGAGCGGCGGCACGCCGAAACGGTCACACAGATCGTTGGCGAAACGGACGTGTCCCTCCGGGATCATCTGCCACAGATCGGCGGCACCGAACTCTTGTCGACCTTCCGCGTCGGCGCGAACGTATCGTTCGGGGATGACCAGATCGACCCCGTAGGGCCGGCCGTCGAGATGGTCCTCGATCCAGCGCAGCTCCTCGCGCAACTGCTCGGGCGTGTAGTGCAGCGCGCCGAACACGCCCAGACCACCGGCCTTGCTGACCGCGACCACGACGTCGCGGCAGTGGCTGAACGCGAAAAGCGGAAAATCGATGCCGAAGGTGCTGGCGATGGCCGATGTCACGTGGGGTCGTTCCCTGCGGTTTGGAAGTGCCCAGTATGCCGCAGGCCAGCGCGTCGCGGCCGAACCTCAACGGATCGTCATGCGATCACCGGGTGACCGGCTCTCAGGGGCGGATCTCGATCGGTGTGCCATCGGGAACCACGCGCCAGATCTCGTCGATGTGCTCGTTGTTCAGTGCGATGCAGCCCTCGGTCCAGTCCCGCGCCCGGCGGCGCAGGATGCGACGGATCGCCGGGTCGTCGTGCTCGCCGTGGAGCATGACCATCCCCCCCGGCTTGACCCCGCGTTCCTCGGCACGCAGACGGTCCTGCGGCCCCGGATACGAGATATGGATCGACTTGTAGTAGCGGCTGCGCGGGTTGCGCCAGTCCAGCGTGTAGACCCCTTCGGGCGTGCGCAGGTCACCCTCCCGTAGCTTGTGCCCGCTCGGCGCACCACCGAGCATCACCGGGTACTCGCGGAACGGCTTGCCGTTGCGCAGCACGTACAGGCGCCGCTTCGACTTTTCGACCAGCACGCGGACCTCGGAGCGGCGCAGCGCTGCCTTCGGTTCGGCGCCTGGCTCGGTCGGCAGCAGGCCCAGGCGACGCAGCACGTCGTAGGCCGCGCTGGACGCCTGATTGGCCGCCGCACGCCGCGGCGAGGCGCTTACCACAGTCTCGCTGACACCAACCGTCATCTGCTCGCTGGCCGCGGGCGCCACCGACTGCGGACCCGTCGCGGGCTGCTTCGGCTGCGGCGCCGCCACCGGTTGCGTCTTCAGCAGCCCCAGCCGCTGCAACACCCGGTAGGAATCGCTCACGGTGTCCGGCGCCACCGCCACGTCGGCCCGTGCCGCCATCGCGAGGAACAGGAAGGCCATCGATACGCAAGCAACTCGCAGCAAGGCGGATCCGTACACGTGTCGTTGTTCCCTGGTTTCGTGGCTGGCCGTCTGCGGGGAATTATAGTCAGGCGGGCTGCATATGCCAGTGTTCCCGCCACATCCACGAACCGCTCAGCGCACCGCCTCGAAGCCGGCCTTGCGCGCATCCCAGGCGCCAGGCCCCACGCCCGTCTCGCGCAGCTTGTATTTCTGCAGTTTCTGGTTCGGCGTGTAAGGCAGCGCGGTGACGAGCTCGATGTAGCGCGGCACGAAGAAATACGGGGCGTTGTCGTTGATGAAGCGCGCAATGTCCTCCTCGCGCACCGTCGCGCCCGGCTTCAACACCACGTTCAGCTTGATCTCGTCCTCGCTGGCGAGTTCCGCGCTCGGGATGCCGAAGGCACCGCAGTCGGCGATGGCCGGATGCCGCCGCGCGACCATCTCGACCTCGAAGGTGGAGATGTTGCGCCCCTTGTAGCGCACCGCGTCCTTCTTGCGGTCGACGAAGAAGTAGTTGTCGTCGGCGTCGCGACGCAGCATGTCGCCGGTCTTGTACCACTCGCCGCTGAACGCGTTGGCAGTCGCCTCGGGGTCGTCGAAATAGCCGTTGAAGATCACGAACGGACGCCGCGGCCGCAACCACAGCTCGCCGGCCTCCCCGACCGGCACGTCGCCTCCGGTGTCGTCTACCAGCCGCACATCGACCGCATCGACCGGGTTGCCACAGCTGCCGGCGGGCCACGCCGAGCGCAGGTGCGTGTCCTGGCGCAGGATCATCATCGCCTCGCTCTGCGACATCCCCTGACCCAGCACGCGCACGCCGAAACGACGCGCGAACGGCTCCCGGATCTCGGTCGGCATCGGCACCGCCTGCAGCTCGCGCATGGGATTGTCCGCATCGTCGGGCCGCTCCGGCGCCGCCCACAGGAACATGTGCATGGCGCCGATCGTGAACGACTGCGTCGCGCCGTAGAAACGCACCCGATCCCAGAACGAGGTCACCGAAAACGCCGGATCGACCGCCAGCGTGATGCCGCAGAACAGCGTACGGAACAGCGAGGTCGCCCACGCGCCGGAGTTGTACATCGGCATCACGTTGTAGGCGATGTCCCCGGGCCTCGTGTCGTACATCGAGTCGCCCCCGAGCGCGGCCTCGAACCACACGTTGTGGCTCTGCATCACGCCCTTCGAGCGCCCGGTGGTACCCGAGGTCCACAGCACCGCACTGACGTCGCCGTAGCCCAGCCCGGACAGGTCGGGCTCGGCCGCGGATGCCGCGAACAACTCGCCGAAGGCGATCGCGCCGGGCAGGACCGCCGGATCACCGAGCACCGCGATGCGCTCGACCACGAGCCCGTCGGCGACCGCCGCGACCCGCGCGGCATGTGCCTCGTCGGTGACCAGCAGCCGGGCACGGCCGCGGTTGATCGTGTCCTGCAGCCAGCCGCCCTTGTAGTCGCTGTTCACCGGCACCCAGACCGCGCCGAGCTTGTTGACCGCGAGCACCAGGAACATCACCTCCGGCGCGCTGCCCAGGTAGAACACCACGCGATCGCCGCGGCCGATGCCGAGCCGCCGCAGCCCCGCGGCCAGGCGGTTCACCTCGACGTTGGTCTGCTCGAAGGTGTAGACGGTGCGGTCGAAAACGAGGAAGCGCGTATCGCCGTTGCGCTCGGCCTGCACGCGGATCGCGCGCCCGATGTGGCGTTCACGGACATCGTCGAATTCGAGTCTGTACATTCGGTATTCTCCTGGACGTGTCGATCGCGCGCACCCGCGGGTCGCGGCGGGTTCCCGTGTGCGCAACGCGTCGAAGGTTCGCAGACCACCGACACGGGTGACAAGTCACCTCGTGCCCGGCAGCAGACCAGCATTGCTGTGTTCGATGGTCGACTCGCGTGTCGATGCCTCATTTTTCCGCGTCGACTCCTGAGACGCAGAGGCAATGGCAACAACCTGCACGGCTCAGGGCGTGTACCAGATCGGCGAGCTGTAGGCACGCTCCTGGGTCGTCTGCGGGACGCTGTCCGGCATCCGGACAGCGAAGTACGCCTGGTCGTAGGCGGTCCAGCGCGGCGTCGGTACCTCCAGCACGCGCACGTACCAGAACGCGCGCTGGCGAGGGTCGAAGTCGGGATCACGCCACACCGCCGACAGTTCGGCGGCACCGATCGTGTTGCTCCAGGTGGCGTGCTCCACGTCCACCGTGTTGCCCACCGGGGGCAGCTTGCCGTCG
>CAUJIL010000082.1 GCA_963204845.1 Pseudomonadota bacterium
GGCGACGGTACTGCCGACCGGATACCAGCGGGCCTCGCCGTCGGCGGCCTCGAGCACCGCGCCGGTGGGGGCGAGCGCCCCGCGTAACGTGAGCCCGGAACTGCTCTCCACCAGTGCGTCGCCGGATCGGGTCGCGCTCCCGAGTGCCGCGGCGGCGCCGAACAGTTCGGCGGCGAGGATCCCGGCCAGTTCGTCACGCTCCAGCGAGACGGCCGGCTCCAGCGGATCGGCCGGTGGCGCCGGCACGGTCAGCGTCGACAGCGCACGCAGCTGCCACGCGATGCCGAGCACGGTCAGTGCGACCGCGAACGCAGTCAGCGTCTGCGGCGGGGTGAGCGGCCAGCGGTCGGCGAGTTGCCGCATCATCGGGCGGTTCCGTGCCAGGGTGCGCAAAGTATAGCCGTTGGCCCCGCGGCCACCGACGCTCGGGCGCACATGGGTGCAGCCAGGATCCGAAACGACGAGGCAAAATGCGGGCCAAAGCACAAGGTTGATTGGTGCGCGCCGTCGGAACACGGCAGCAGCACGCCGGCGATGCTACATTTGCACAGGCAAACCGCCGCAACTCCGGACCCACGCATCGATTCATGGACCAGTTGCCCTATGCCTTCGCGAAGCGCCACGGCGCGCTGCTGATCGCTCCGCCCGGCGGCAGCGCGACGCGGCCACGCCTGCTGCACCGGCAGGATGTTGCCGTGCACGTGATCGCCGAGGTCGCGCGCTGCATCGGGCGCGGCTTCGATTGCGAGGCCGTCGACGAGGCGCGTTTCGGCGAGGCACTGTCGGAGACGTACGAGAAGGGCGGCGCGGTCGCTCGCGAGCTCGCGGCGGGGCTGGAAGACGAGATCGACATCGGCAGCCTGGTCGAGGCGATCCCGCAGACCGAGGACCTGCTCGACCAGCGCCAGGATGCGCCGATCATCCGCCTCATCAACGCCATCATCGCGCAGGCGATCCGCGAGCGCGCCTCGGACATCCACGTCGAACCGTACGAGAAGCGCCTGCTGGTGCGCTTTCGCATCGACGGGGTGCTGCGCGGGATCGTGGAACCCAAACGCGAGCTGGCCGCGGCGCTGGTGTCGCGGATCAAGGTCATGGCGCGGCTCGATATCGCCGAGAAGCGTGTGCCGCAGGACGGGCGCATCTCGCTGCGCGTGGGCGGACGCGAGGTCGACATGCGGGTCTCGACGTTGCCCGCGGCCAACGGCGAGCGGGTAGTGATCCGCATCCTCGACAAGGGCGCGCAGCGGCTCGAGCTCGATGCGCTCGGCATGGCCGCCGCGGCGCGCGAGCGGCTGCGCACGCTGCTCGATCGCCCGCACGGCATCCTGCTCATTACCGGACCGACCGGATCGGGCAAGAGCACCACGCTCTACGGTTGCCTGAACTATCTGAACGACGGTACGCGCAACATCCTCACGGTCGAGGACCCGATCGAATATCACATCGAGGGCATCGGCCAGACGCCGGTCAACGTGAAGGCCGGCATGACGTTCGCGTCGGGACTGCGGGCGATGCTGCGCCAGGATCCGGACGTGGTGATGGTCGGCGAGATCCGCGACGCCGAAACCGCCGCGATCGCGGTGCAGGCGAGTCTCACCGGGCACCTGGTGCTGTCGACCGTGCACACCAATACGGCCGCCGGCGCCGTGACGCGGCTGCAGGACATGGGCATCGAGCCGTTCCTGCTCGCCTCGAGCCTGAACGGCGTCATCGCGCAGCGCCTGGTGCGCGTGCTGTGCCCGGACTGCAAGCAACCGCATGATCCCGACCCGGCCGAGCGCGAGATGCTGCAGTTGCCGCGCGGCGGGGCGCACCTGCTGTTCCGTCCCGAGGGTTGCCCGGCCTGCGCGCAGCGCGGCTACCGCGGCCGCATCGGGCTGTACGAACTGCTGGTGGTGGACGAGACGATGCGCCGCCTGATCCACGATCGCGCCAGCGAGGAGGCGATTGCCGCGCACGCGCGCCGCACCGATGCCGCGCTGCGCGCCGACGGGCGTGCGAAGGTCCTCGCCGGGCTGACCACGGTCGAGGAAGTGCTGCGCGTGAGCGCGGAGGACTGAGGGGCCGTGGGCGCCTTCGGCTACGTGGTGCTCGATGCGAGCGGGCGGCAGCAGCGGGGCACGCTCGAGGCCGACTCGGCGCGCCAGGCGCGCCAGCAACTGCGTGACCGCGGGCTGGTGCCGCTGCAGGTGGCCGCGAGCGGAAGCGACACCGCTACGCGCGGGGATTCGGGCCGCGGTTCACACACCGCACTCGCGACCGTGGAGCTCGCCTTGTTCACGCGCCAGCTCGCGACGCTGCTGCAGGCAGCGCTGCCGCTGGCCGATGCGCTGGCCGCGATTGCGCAGCAGGGCACACGCCCCGGCGTCGGTGCGCTGGTCACGGGGCTGCGCGGCCTGGTCGTGGAAGGGCGTGGACTCGCCGCCGCCATGGCGTTCTATCCGCGCGCGTTCGCGCCGATGTACCGCGCGACGGTCGCCGCCGGCGAGCACAGCGGCCGGCTCGACCTGGTGCTGGCGCGCCTCGCCGACCATGCCGAGGCCACCCACCGCTCGCAGCAGAAGGTGCGCCTCGCGCTGATCTATCCGGCGCTGCTGCTCACCGTTGCGCTGCTGGTGGTCGCCGGCCTGCTCACGTGGGTGGTGCCCGACGTGGTGGCGGTGTTCGCCGACGAGGGGCAGCAGCTGCCGGCGTCGACGCGCGCGCTGCTCGCGCTCAGTGATTTCGTGGTCGATTACGGTCTGTGGGTGCTTGCGGGAATGGTGCTTGCGGCACTCGCCGCGCGCGTGGCCCTGCGCGACCAGGCACGACGCGAACGGCTGCACCGCGCGTTGCTCGGCGCACCGCTCGCGGGGCGGCTGATCACCAGCGCCGAGAGCGCGCGTTTCGCCGGCACGCTGAGCACGCTGGTCAGCAGCGGGGTGCCGCTCGTAGAAGCGCTCGGTATCGCGGCGGCGGTGCTGTCCAACCTGCACCTGGGGCGGGTGGTTGCCGAGGCGGCCGCGCAGGTGCGCGAGGGCGCCAGCCTGCGCACCGCGCTGGCGCGCAGCGGACGCTTTCCGCCGATGATGATCTACATGATCGCCAGCGGCGAAACCAGCGGCGAACTCGAGCGCATGCTCGCGCGCGTGGCCGACAGCCAGCGCGCCGAACTCGACGAGCGGGTCGCGACGCTGCTGGGGCTGCTCGAGCCGGCGGTGCTGCTGTTCATGGGTGTCGTGGTGTTCGCCATCGTGGTGGCGATACTGCAGCCGGTGTTTTCCCTCAACCAGTTGATCTAGGAGCCTGCCGTGAGCATCCCGTCCCGCCGCGATCGTGGCTTCACCCTGATCGAGATCATGGTGGTGGTGGTCATCATCAGCGTGCTGATCGGACTGCTCGCCCCCAACATCATGGGCCGGGTGGACGAGGCGCGCGTCACCGCGGCGCGCGCGGACCTCGCGACGCTGGGGCAGGCGCTGGATCTGTACCGCATCGACAACGGTGCCTACCCGTCCACCGCGCAGGGGCTGCAGGCACTGATCGAGCAGCCCTCGGGCGCCCCCGAGCCGAGGCACTGGAATCCGGCCGGGTACCTGAAGAAGAAGCAGTTGCCGCGCGATCCGTGGGGCAACGAGTACCAGTTCCTGCGCTATCCCGATGGCGGCTTCGACCTGATGAGCTACGGCGCCGACGGGCGTGAGGGCGGTGAGGGGAACGATGCCGACATCTTCCACAAGGATATCTGAGGCGCGCGGCTTCACGCTGCTCGAACTGCTGGTGGCGATGGCGCTGCTCGGGCTGCTGTCCGGGATGGCGGTGCTCGCCGTCGGCGGCATCGACGAGCGGCGTGCGCGCGAGGAAGCCGCGGCGCTGCGTGACCGGGTCGCCTTCGCGAGCGAGGAAGCGATGCTGCAGGGCGAGGAGTATCTGCTGGCCGTCGCGTCCGGATCGTACCGCTTCCTGCGCTTCGACACCGGCGAGCGGCAATGGCGTGACGCGACACACCCGTTGCTCGGCGAACACCGGCTCCCGCGCGGGCTCCGGATCGAGATCGAGGTGGAGGCGCGCGAGGGTGCAGCCGGCGCGCTGGCCGGCGATGCGGCGGCAACCACGGCGAGCGACGCGGTCGAGGTGCTGCTGCTCTCGACCGGTGAGATCACCCCGTTCAGCGCGGCGTTCCACGCCGGCGAATCCGCACCGGTGGCGGCCACGCTGCGCGGTCAGGGAGGCGGTGAGCTTGCGCTCGAATAGACACCGGGGATTCACGCTGCTCGAGGTGCTGGTCGCGCTGGCGATCTTCGCGGTACTCGCAGCGGCGCTCGTCCTCGCGAGCGGGAATTTCGCCGAGCGCCAACGGCGCATCGAGGAGCGCACGCTCGCTCTGTGGGCGGCGCAGAGCGCGCTCGACGAGCTGCGCGTGGCGGTCCCCGGGGTGGGGTCTCCCGCGGCCGCGGACGGGCTGGCCAGGGTTCCCCTGGGGGGCCGCGACTGGTTGGTCACGCGCCGGGTGCTGCCGACCGCGCAACCCGGACTGCGGCGCGTCGAGGTCGCGGTGGCCGCGGCTGGCGATGAGCGCGTCGTGATCGAGTTGACCGGCTTCGTGGGCGAACGATGAACAGCATTGCCGGTGCGCGTGGATTCACATTGCTCGAGGCACTGCTGGCGCTGGCGATCGTGGCGCTGCTCGGGACTGGCGCCTACGGGCTGCTCTCTGCCACGGCACGCTTCGAGGACGGCGCGCTCGCGCGCCAGCGCGCGGTGGCGTCGCTGGCGCGCGCGGTCCGGCTGCTGGAGGAAGACCTCGCGGCGCTGCCGGCGCGCTGGCTGCTGCGCGAGGATCCGTTCGCGGACCCCGTGCTCGACGGTACACCGCCGCGCGGCGTGCTTGCGCTGACCCGCGGCGGCGTGGGCAACCCGCTGGGTCGAGCGCGCAGCAGCCTGCAGCGCGTGGTATGGGAAATCGAGGACGGCAACGTGCTGACGCGCCACGCTGCGTTTGCGGGCGCCGGCGCGCAAGCCGCGGTGCGACGCGTGCTGGCAGAGGAAGTCGAGGAACTCGTGCTGCGCTATCTCGACGAGCGCGGGACGTGGCACGAGACTTGGCCGCCACCCCCGGCAAGCGGCGAACGCCCGCGGATGCCCGGCTACGAGCGTGTGCCGGTGGCAGTGGAGTTCCGTCTGGTGCACGCGGCGATCGGGGAGGTGACGCGTGTCGTCGCGTTGCGTTGAGCCGCGCTGCAGGGGGAGCCAGCGAGGTGTCGCACTGGTGCTCGTGTTGCTGGTGTTCGCGCTTGCCACGCTGATGGCGACGCGGATGCTGCGCGCCGGCCAGATCGCGCTGCAGCGCAGCGGCGATCTGGCCGAAACGGTGCAGGCACGCTACTACGCTATGGGTGGCGTGGAACTCGCACGTGTGCTGCTGCGCGAGGACCTGCACGCCGCGGGCGAGCGCGCTGCGATCGATCACCTGCGCGAGAACTGGGCCGAGCCTGCACGGCGCTTCGAGATCGACGACGGGCTGCTGGAAATTGCGATCGTCGACGAGAGCGGGCGGTTCAACCTGAACGGGTTGCTCGATGCGCGCGGCACGGTGGACGCCGCCGGGGTGAGGCGTTTCGCGCGCCTGCTGCGTGCGGCCGGCGCCGATCCCGCCTTCGCGTCCGTGGTTGCCGACTGGATCGATGCCGACCGCCTTACCCCGGGTGGCGCGCCCGAGCCCGTCGATCCGCCGCCGCTCGACCGGCCGTTCACCGACGCCAGCGAGCTGCGCGCGGTGCCCGGTTTCGCGCCTGCCTGGTGGGAGGCCCTTGGCGAACTGCTGGGTACGCTGCCGCCGGAGACGCCGCTGAACCTGAACACGGCGCCACCAGCGGTGCTCGCGGCGTGGGCCGAGCCGGGGCGCGAGGCTGGAGTCGCGAGCCTGGTCGCGCGCCGCGGACGTGCGCCGCTGCGCTCGGTGGCGGAGGCCGGGGCGGTGTTCGGCGCCGCGCCCGGGCGCCTGGCCGTGGGCAGCGAGTTCTTCCGCGTGCACACGCATGCCGCGTTCCGCGAGCGCCACGTCCGGGTCGAGGCGCTGCTGCGGCGCGACGCGGCCAGAGGCACAATAGTCCTGCTCGCCCGCAACGATGCAGCTAGACTCTAGGGCGTGATGAAACCTCGTATCGGACTGCATCTCGAAACCCCGCGCCCGGATGCCACGACACCGGTGGCCTGGGTGCTGCTCGACGCCGAGGCGCGCGTGCTCGGGCGCGGGCGCTGTGCGCTGGCGGACGTGCGCCAGGCGGCGGGTCCGGCGGCGGCCGACGCGGCAGTCGACGTCTTCGTTGCCGGCGACGCCGTGATGCTGACCGAGGTCACGATTCCCTCGCGCGAGGCCGCGCACCTGCGCAAGGCGCTGCCTTTCATGGTCGAGGAGCACGTGATCGGTGAACTGCGGGAGACGCACCTCGCGATTCCGCGCACGCTGCACGGGGACCGCGTGCCGGTCGCGGTGATCGCGCACGCGCAGATGATCGCCTGGCTGGATGCGTTGCATGGAGCCGGTCTGTCGCCGGCCACGCTGATCCCCGAGCAGTTGCTGCTGCCGCGCGAAACCGGTGCGGTGCACGTGCACCTGCACGGGGGCCGCGCGCTGCTGCGCCTCGGCGACCATCGCGGCATGGTCGTCGATGCCGTGAATCTGGTCGCGGTGCTCGCGCTGGCATTGGCCGGTGACCGCCTGCCGTGCTCGCGTGTCGAACTCGGCGCCTGCGCGGACTCGCCCGAGGACGGGGCTATGCTACCGGCGCTGGCGGCCGCGATCGAGGAGCAAACCGGACGCCCGGTCGTACGCACCGCGTTTGCCGAGCCGCTGGTCGAGATCCTTGCTGCCGGCATGCACCGGGGGGTGCCGTGGATCGATCTCTGCCAGGGCGGCTATGCCGGTGCGCGGCGCGACAAACTGATCAGGACACAGTGGCGGCGCGCCGGCTTCGCGGTGGCGGCGTGCCTCGCGGTGCTGCTGCTCGGTGGCGGCGCCGTAAGTGCCTGGCTCGAACACCGTGCCGAGCGCACGCACGAGGCCGCGGTGGCGCGCTTTCGCGAGCTGTTCCCCGACGAAACCCGGATCGTGAACCTGCGCCGGCAGGCACAGGCGCGGCTCGCGCTGGCTGCCGATGCGGGCGGCGGTGAACTGCAGGCGCTGGCCGCGCTCGCCCGCGTGCTGGACGCGCCGGACGCCGAAGGCGTCAGGGTGCGCGGACTCGAGTTCCGTGCGCAGGACGGCATGCTCGAGGCCGATCTGGCGGCGGCTTCGCTGGAACGCCTGTATCGACTGCAGGCACTGGCCGACGGAGCCGGCATCAGTGCCTCGCTCGGCGAGCCGCTGGAGGAAGGCGGGTTGGCGAGCGCCAGCCTGCAGCTGCGGGTGCTGCCATGAACAAGGCCAGCGGGATCGAGCCCATGCGACGCGCCCTCGAGGACGCCGCAAGCCGCCTGCTCGCATCCGATGCCGGGCAACGCCTGATCCTTTGGCACGAGGGGCTCGCCGCGCGCGAGCGACAAGCGTTCGCCGTGCTGGCGCTTTTGCTCGGTGCGTTCGTTGTCTACGCGCTGGTCTATGTGCCGCTCGAGCGGCGCATCGATGCGGCGCGCGCGCACCTGCTGCGCGAGCATCAGTTGCTGCAATGGCTGCAGGCGCAGAAGGTCGGGTCGCAGGCGAGACCCGCGGTGATGCCGGATGAGGCCACGCGGCCGCTGGCGGTGACGGTCAACGCAGCGGCAGCCGAGTTCGGTCTGTCCTTCGCCTCGATGCGACCGGCCGGCAGCGACGGCGTGCGAGTGGAACTGAGCGACGTGGTGTTCGCGGACGCCGTGCGCTGGTTCGCGGCGCTGCGCCGCACCGGGGTCCGCATCGACGCGTTCACGATCGAACCCGGCCCTGGCGCTGCCGGACGCGTGGACGCCAGCGTGACGTTGCGCGGCTAGCCGATGTACCAGCACTATTTCGGCCTGCGCGCGCTGCCGTTCTCGATCGCGCCGGATCCGCACTACCTGTACCTGAGCAACCAGCATCGCGAGGCGCTCGCGCACCTGCTTTACGGCGTCGGGGCGAGCGGGGGCTTCGTGCTGCTGACCGGAGAGGTGGGAACCGGCAAGACCACGGTGTGCCGCTGCCTGCTGCAGCAATTGCCCGAGAAGACCGAGCTGGCGCTGATCGTCAATCCCCGCCAGTCGCCGGCCGAACTGCTGGCCTCGATCTGCCACGAGCTTGGCATCGTGCCCGAGTCGGGGCAGGACACGGTCAAGCACCACACCGACCGCCTCATGCGGCATCTGCTCGCGGCGCACGCGCGGGGTTTTCGTGTGGTGGTAGTGATCGACGAGGCGCAGAACCTCGCGCCCGAGGTGCTCGAGCAGTTGCGGCTGCTCACGAACCTCGAGACCAGCGAACGCAAGCTGCTGCAGCTGGTCCTGCTCGCGCAGCCGGAAATGAATGCGCTTCTGGCACGCCCCGACATGCGGCAGTTCGAGCAGCGGATCACGGCGCGTTACCACCTGCGCGCGCTCGATCTGCGCGACACCCGCGCCTACATCAATCACCGGCTCGCGGTGGCGGGCATGTACCAGGAGCTGTTCCCGCCGTGGGCGGTGCGCCGCCTGTACGCGGCCAGCGCCGGCGTGCCGCGGGTGTTGAACGTGTTGTGTGACCGCGTGCTGCTCGGCGTCTACGGCGAAGGCGCGCGGTCCATCGGGCACCGGCACGTGCGCGCCGCGATCCGCGAGGTGCGCGGCGAGACGGTAGCTCCCGGGCGACGCCGCTGGCCGTGGTTCGGCGCGCTCAGCGCGGCCGTGCTGTCGGGCATCATCACCGGCACGCTGGCACTGCGCGGTGTGCCGGACGGGGTGGGCGCGCTGCTGGGACGCGTGCAGCCCGCGGATACCCCGACGGTGTTGCCGCTGGGTGCGGGGTTGCAACGGCTGCTCGAACTGCGCGGCATCGCGCCCCCCGAAGGCGCGCTCGACTGCGCCAGCGTGACCCGCCTCGGGATCGCCTGTGTGCGCCAGCAGCGAGGCGATCGCTCGCTCGCTCCCATTTTGGAACCGGTGCTGCTCGAACTGGCCGGCGGCTACGTGGTGCTGGAGCGCGTGGCAGGTGATCGTCCGCTGGTCACCGATGCGCGTGGGACCCGCTCGCTGGCGAGCTGTGCGTTGCTGCCCGCGTGGACCGGCGGCGCGATCACGCTCGGTGCCATCGCACCGCGGATGCCCCCGGCCGAGACGCCCGGCGGCGACCTCGCTGGATTGGCGCGCTGGCTGAACGAGCGCCTCGATGCACTGGCGGGCACGCCGCTCAGTGCGGTGGACGTGGTCGCACGCCTCGAGTTCGGCGGTGAAGCCGAGGCGGTGCATGACCTCGATGCCACCGGCGCCGTGCTCGCGAGTGTGCCGCTCACGGAAATCCACGACCTCCGAAGCGAGTTTTCGGCCGAGTTGCTGGCGCGCGTCGAGTATTTCCGGGCCCATGCCGGACTGCCTCCGGGCGGCGGCGTGGACCGCGAACTGCTGGCGGTGCTCGCTGCGCCGCAAGGCGGTTGAGATGTCCTACATCCTCGACGCACTGCGCCGCTCCGAGCAGGAGCGGCGCCGCGAGGCGGGTACGCCGCTGCAGTCGATCCACGCCTTCCAGCCGCCGCCGCGACCACGGGGTGTGCGGCGGGCGTTACCGGCGCTGCTCGGGCTCGCGTTGGTTCTCGGCGGCCTCGGAGTCGGGATCGGGTTCGGCCCGCGGCTGCTCGAGCGGGTCAACGAGCCGCCCGCGCCGGTTGCCGAGGTGGGCGGCACGCGTGCCGCCGTCCAGCCGGAGACCGCCGCCGAGGCGGGATCAGGCACCGCTGCCGCAGTGGATGCGCGGGCGGCCGCGGTAGCAACCGCTGACGGGTCCGCATCGGGTGTGTTGCCCGCGGCACCAGCGGCAGCGCCGGTGGAGCGCGCAAACAGTGCCGGTGAACTGCTGGAGCCGTGGCAACTGAGCGAAGCGGAGCAGCGCTTCCTGCATGGCCTCACCGTCTCGATGCACGTCTATTCCGCGACGCCGGAGCAGCGCACGGCCATCATCAACGGATTCCGCGTACGCGAAGGGCAGTCGCTGGGGCAGGACCTGGACCTGCTCGAGATCGTTCCGGATGGCATCATCGTCGGCTTCCAGGACAAGCGTGTTCACCTCGCGACGGTGGAACTCCCGTAGGTTCGGCCTGTGGCCGAACAGGTCCGCGTAGGTTCGGCCTGCGGCCGAACACTTTCCGGGCACAGCCCGGACCTACACGAACATGTCCGGGCACGGCCCGGACGTACGGGAACAGGTCCGGGCACGGCCCGGACGTACGGGAGCATGTCAGCTCACGGACCGGATGGCAGCGGTGGCAGCGCGGGAGCGCCCGCGTCGTGGCCGATCTGCAGGTCGCGGATGCGCTCGTAGCGTTCGCGGGTCGGCGCTTCGGCTGCGGCCGCATCGGCGAGGATCCGCGTGCTGACGAAGACCATCAGGTTGCGCCGCTCCACTTCGGTGCCGCGCGAGCGGAACAGCGCACCGAGCAACGGCAGGTCACCGAGCAGCGGCACCTTGCGCACGGTCTCGATCCTGCGGTCCTCGGCCAGGCCGCCGAGTACGAGGATGTCCTGGTCCTGCAGCATCACGCTGGTGCGGATGCTGCGCTTGTCGGTGACCACGTCGGTCGCGATTTCCTCGTCGCTCAGGGATTCGACCTGCTGCAGGATATCGAGCGTGATCGCATCTCCCTGGTTGATCCGTGGCGTCACCTGCAGCGTGACGCCGATATCCTGGCGCTCGATGGTCACGAACGGATTGCTGGCCGGGGTGGCCTGCGAGGTCGACTCGCCGGTCTTCAGCGGAACATTGGAGCCGACCAGGATCTCGGCTTCCTGGTTGTCGAGAGCAACCACGGACGGCGTCGACAGGATGTTGTTGTGGCGGTCGACCTCGAGCGCGCGCAGCACCGCGCGCAGCGAACCGTTGCGGAAATAGCCCACGCTCAGCCCGGCGGGCGCGAGTTCGAGCTCGCCGCTGCCGCTCGTGGTGCGCGAGACGGCCTCGATCCCGGAGCCGTCGAACGCGGTGCGCCACTCTACGCCCAGGCTGCGGGCGGTGGCGTCGTCGACCTCGGCGATGATCGCCTCGATCAGCACCTGCGCGCGGCGAATGTCGAGCTTGCGCACGACCGCGAGCATCTCGTCGAGTCGATCGGGCGGCGCGCTGATCACCAATGCGTTGGTCGATTCGCTGGGCTCGACGGCGATTTTCGCCACGGGCGCGGCGCCATCGGCCGCCGCCGGGTGCATCGCGCGCAGGATGCCCGCCATCTCGGCCGCCGGCAGATAGTGCAGATAAACCACCTCGAGCCGCCCCTCGGCGACTTCCGGTTGATCGAGGCGCGTGATCAGCTCGCGCGTGCGAGCGCGCTGCGCGGTGGCGCCGGCCAGCAGCAACGAGTTGCTCGATTCGTCGGCGGCGATCTGCAGCCCTTGCGCGGCACTCTCGCCGAGCAGTTTCTGCAGGGCCGCGGCGAGCGCGATGGCCGATGTGTGCCGCAGCCCGATCACCTCGAGGTCGAGCGATGCGCTGCGATCGAGCTCGCGCGCGAGCCGCGCGACGCGCCGCACGTTGCTCGCGACATCGGTTATCAGCAGGCTGTTGCCCCCGGGCAGCGCCCCGAGGTGTCCGTGCGGTGGCACCAGTTCGCGCAGTGCGGTAGCCACGCCGTCGGCGGGAACGTTGTCGAGCCGCACCACCTCGCTGACCGGAACGTCGAGTTGCGGGTCGCGCAGCGCCTGGAGGAACTGGCCGGCGCCGGTGCGGATGTTGGCGGCCGGCACGATGCGCAGCACGCCGTCGCGGTCGATCGCGGTGTAGCCGTAGACGTTGATGGCGTCGATCACTGCCGCCAGCGCTTCGTCAGGCGTCATCGGGTCGCGGGCGAGAATGGTGAGCGTGCCGCGCACCCGCGGGTCGATGACCAGCCGCCGGCCGGTTGCGTCGGCCACCCATTGCAGCACCGCGATGATATCGGCGCCGCGCATGTTCAGCGTCAGCCTTGCGTCCTGCACATCCGGCGCGACCGACGCATCCTGCGCGTGCGCGCCGGCGATCGCGCCGGCGAGCACCAGCGCGCCGAGCACGAGGCGCGGCGTGACAGGGCTACTGGTACGGGTGCGGCGCGGCATGCGGCTAAGCATAGCCGCTTTTGCCCGCCCGCCGGCACGTGCGGGCAGGTGCCGGGACGAAACCGCCCGCGGTGGCGGTCAGCGACACCCGTGCGCGATACGCGAGCGCAGTTCGCGCAGCCGTGTGTGCAGCCGGTTGGCCTGGGCGCTGGTGTGCGGGCGGCGCAGTTGCTCGCGCAGCTGCTCGCGCTGATGCTCCCAGCGCGCGCACTCGACGCCGCCAGCGTCCGCTGGTCCGGCTGTGAAGGTGAACGCGAGCGATACGGCGATGAGGAACGGCAGAAACGAGTGGCGCATCGGACTTCCCTCCCTGGAATCCGCTGTCAGTTGAGCGCGCGCCGGCAGCGATTGTCAAGTCGCACCGGCCCTTGCGTGCCGTCGCTCCGGATCGCGATGATGGCGCCCGGTGCGAGGCGGGGGACGGTGATGGACGAGGGCGGACGGGTGGCTGGCATCGTGCTCGCCGGGGGGCGCGGCAGCCGCATGGGCGCAGGCGGCAAGAGTCTGCGACGGCTGGGTGACCGCACCTTGCTCGAGCGGGTATGGCAACGCGCGGCGGCGCAGGTGGACCTGCTGCTGCTCAGCTACAACGACGATCCGCGCGGCGTGCCGGTTCCCGCGGCGGCGGTGCTCGCCGATCCGCTGCCGGAGTACCCGGGTCCGCTCGCGGGCATTCTGGCCGGGCTCGAGTTCCTGCGCGCGCACCATCCCGAGCGGCACTGGCTTGCGAGCTTTGCGTGTGACTCGCCGTGGTTCCCGCCGGACCTGGTGCCACGGCTGCTCGCCGCGGCCGAGCGCAGCGGCGCCGACGTCGCCGTCGCGGCATCGGACGGACACCTGCAGCCGGTGTTCGCGTTGTGGTCGGTCACGCTGGCGCCGCGGCTGCGCGCGGCGCTGCTCGAGCGCAGGCAACGCGGCGTGGGTGCGTTCCTGCGCGGGTCGGCGCACGTCTGCGTGGACTGGTCGTCGGACGCCGATCCGTTTTTCAACATCCACACGCCGGACGAACTCGCGCTTGCCGAGCGGCGCCTGCGTGCCGA
>CAUJIL010000083.1 GCA_963204845.1 Pseudomonadota bacterium
ACCTCGATCGTTTCGTCGAGCGTGATTTCGCCGTTCATGCGTTGGCGTCCTGGCAGGCGAGCTGCGCGGGGATACGCGCCGCGCCCGCACTCGGTTCAGTCGGTGCCGCGGGCATCGCGGCCGCCCGCGCCGGCGGGGTGGAGATCGCCACATTCGGCGTCGCCGGTGCCGGGGCGTCGTACAGGATCTCGACCTGCAACGAGCGACCGCGCGCGTCGGCGAGGTTCGACAGTCCGCGGTAGTACACCAGTCGTGGCGTGTCGTCGTAGGCCAGCACGATCGGCGCGACGAAGGCGCGCAGCAGCGATTGCGCCGGTACGATGCGCAACCACAGCTGCGCGCCCGGCAGCTCGCGCGCTGGCTCCGTGCGCTCGATCTGCAGCCGCAGCGTCTGCAGGCGCGCGGGCAGCGCGAAGTCGAAGGTGATGCGTTCGCCGGTGGCGAGCCGCGCGTGGTGTTCGCGCACGAAGCGGTCGAAGCCCGAACTGCCGACCAGCGGCGCCCCGGCGTCGACGGTGCGGCGCTCATCGTCGCGCAGCAGCACATAGGTGCCGTCTTCCCAGCGTGCGCCGAGGCGCGAACCATCGCGCAGGTCGTGCTGGTCGAAGGCCGGCGCGCTGTCGCTGCAGCGGTAGTCCAGCCATTTGCGCGCTATCGGCACGCCGTCGGCTCCGAGGTATTCGATGCGATGCGTGTCGCCCTCGATCTCGTGGATCTCGCGGTACGCGATGGCGCCATCGTCGAGCTGGCGCGCGACGCCGCTGAGCCGCTCCACGGCGGCACCGCTGGCGAGCGACGGCAGCGCGACGATCAGCGCGCCCAGGACGATGCGGGTGGCCGGGTTCATGCTGCCGCTCCCTGCAGTGCGTTCGCTCCGGCGCGCCGCGCCAACCACGCGAGCAGCGGCACCAGCAGCAGCCACGCCGGAGCGAGCAGCGCGGCGAACTCCCATGCCCCAAGCGGCGTGCTGGCCGCCCCCAGTGCGATGCCGGCCAGGTAGCTCGCCGGCCCCCCGATCGCACCGAGCAGCGCGGCGAGCACGAGGCGCGTCTGCAGCGCGGCCAGCGCATGCTGCAGCGTGGTCGCGAACATCAGCCACAGCACGGCGAGCCACGGTCCCACGCCGAAGCCCAGGGCGCCGTGAAACGTGATGACGCCGGCGCGCGCCCACATGAGGTCCATCGCGAGCCCGAGCGCACCCGCCAGCAGCACGAAGCCCCATTCGGATGGCCGCTGCACGCAGAAGCGTTGGTGCAGCGGCACGAACAGCGCCAGTGCGAGCAGCGCCCCTACGTTGCCTCCGAGCACGCAGGCGAACCAGCCGAGCTGGTAGAGCAGTGCGTTGATCGCTTGCGTGCGTGTCATCAGGGCCTCCGGTGGTTCGTTCAAGGCGACGTAACAGGTGCACCTCATATGGGTGCGTCCGCTGCGGATGCCCTGCTTACGTCTCCGCGGAGGCGATGGATCTGCTGCGCGGAAATCGTTCGGCCGCAGGCCGAACCTACGGCTTCGTTCGCGTAGGTCCGGGCTGTGCCCGGACAGTTGAGCGCAACCCGTTCGGCCGCAGGCCGAACCTACGGGGGAGGCTCGGCCGGAGCTGAGGCGTTCAGGCCACGGAAGGCCTGCAGCACGCGCTCGCGCGCCGCTTTCAGGTCGACCATCGGGGCCGGATAGCCGGCGGCGAGCAACTGCGGGTGCCCCGGGCGCAGCAACGCAGCGGCGGGCACCTGCGCGAGTTCGGGAACGTAGCGGCGCACGAACGCACCGTCCGGGTCGAAACGCTGGGCCTGCGCGACCGGACTCAGCACGCGGAAGTACGGTGCGGCGTCGGTGCCGGTGGAGGCGGACCACTGCCAGCCGCCGTTGTTCGCCGCGAGTTCGCAATCGACCAGCTGTTCGCAGAAAAAACGTTCGCCATGGCGCCAGTCGATCAGCAGGTGCTTGCTGAGGAACATCGCGCACAGCATGCGCAGCCGGTTGTGCATCCAGCCGGTCGCGCGCAGCTGGCGCATGCCGGCATCGACCAGCGGGAAGCCGGTGCGCCCCTCGCACCAGCGGGTGAAATCCTCGCCGGGCGCGCGCCACGGCACCGCTTCGGTCTCCGGGCGCAGGGCGCGATGGCGCGCGAGCTGCGGGAAGTCCGCCAGCAGGTGGGTGTAGAACTCGCGCCACACGAGTTCGGTGATCCAGGTCTGCGCACCGGGGGAACCCGAGTCCCACTCGCCGTGGTTGTGCACCAGCGCGGCGGCGAAGCAGCGGCGCACCGACAGCACGCCGGCCGCCAGATACGCCGACAGGCGCGACGTGCCGTCCAGCGCCGGCACGTCGCGGTTCTCGTGGTAACGATCGAGGCGCTGGTCGATGAACTCCGCCAGGCGCGCGTGTGCGGCCTCCTCGCCGATCGGCCACCACTGCTCGTCCAGATCGCAGTGCGGCGGCTCCCAGTCGGGCAGCGGTGGTGGCGTGACCGGCGCACGTGGCGCTGGCGCTGAGTGTGCCCGCGGCGGCGCGCTGCGCGCGCGTTCCAGCCATGTGCGCCGGAACGCACCGAACACGCGCAACGGCGTCCCGGAGCGCGTGCGCAGCGTACCGGGCGCGATCAGCGTGACATCGTGATGCAGCTCCCACCCGATGCCTTCCTCGCGCAGTGCCTCGGCGGTGTGCCGGTCGCGCAGGCGTTCGTTAACCGCGTATTCGGCATTCACGTGAACCCAGCGCACCGCGTTCGCCCGCGCGAACGCGACGATCGCCGCGGGCACCTCGGTCCAGCGGTCCACGCGCAATACGGTCAGAGCAATGCCGAGTGCGGCGAGGCGCTCGCGCAGCGCCAGTACGTGGCGCCAGACGAACAGTTGCTTGCGCGGACCCCAGTCGTGCGCTCGCCACTGCGCGGGCGACAGCACGAACACTGCAGCCACGGGTTCGGCCCCCTGGCAGGCGGCGGCCAGCGCGGTGTTGTCATCGACGCGCAGGTCGCAGCGGAACCAGACCAGGTTCACGCGTCGCGGCTCCGGTAGCCGGGCTTGGCGAACAGGAACTGCGCGGTCCCGATGGCGCGCTCGCGGAAGCCGCCCTCGCAGTAGCAGAAGTAGTAGTTCCAGAGCCGCAGGAAATCCTCGCTGTGCCCCTGCGCGCGGATGCGCTCGGTGCCGGCGTTGAAGCGCCGGCGCCACTCGGCCAGGGTGAGTGCATAGTCGGCGGTCAGGTCGTGAACGCCGACGAGTTGCAGGTCGGTCCAGGAACCGGCCAGCGCGGTGATCGCGCCGGTGGACGGCAGGAAACCGCCGGGGAAAATGTAGCGCTGGATGAAATCGACGCTGCGCCGGGCACGTTCGTAGCGCTGATCGGGGATCAGGATCGACTGCAGCAGCATCAGGCCGTGGGGCTCGAGCAGTGCGCCGCAGGCGCGGAAATAGTGGGGCAGGTAGCGGTGCCCGACGGCCTCGATCATCTCGATCGACACCAGCTTGTCGTAGCGACCGCTGAGCGCCCGGTAGTCCTCCAGCAGCACGGTCACGCGGTCCGCGAGCCCGGCGGCGCGGATGCGCTGCGTGGCGTAGGCGTGCTGCTCGCGCGAGATGGTGGTCGTGGTCACGCGGCAGCCGGTGTGCCGCGCGGCGTACTCGGCCATGCCGCCCCAGCCGGTGCCGATCTCGAGCAGATGATCGTCCGGCCCCAGTTCGAGTTGCTCGCAGACGCGCCGTAGCTTCGCCTCGGATGCTTCCTCGAGGGTGGCGCCGCGGTGCGGGAAGAGTGCGGAGGAATACATCATGCTGGGGTCGAGGAAGGTCTCGAACAGCGCGTTGCCGAGATCGTAATGTGCCTCGATGTTGCGGCGCGATCCGCGCACGCTGTTGCGGTTGAGGTGGTGCAGCACGCGCAGCGCGAGCCGCTCGGCCAGCGAGCCCCGATCATCGAGCGTGTTCAGCAGGTCGACGTTGGCAGCCATCAGCTGCATCACCCGCAGCAGGTCCGGTGTGCTCCACTCGCCGCGCACCCACGCCTCGCCGGCCGCCACGCTGCCGCCGCGCGCGAGCTCGATGTAGAACCCCGGGTCGAGCACCTGCACGTGCGCCACCAGGTCCTCGCGCGCACCGCTGCCGAAGCGCCACGTGCCCTCGGTGTCCTCGATCACCAGCCGTCCGCGGGGCAGTGCCGCGAGGCGTTCGAACAGCCCGCGCCGGGCGACCCTGGCGCTCCACGGCAGGCTCCTGGCAGGGGGCAGGGTGAGTTCGCTGGTTCCGGCGCTCATCGGGTTTTCTCCTCGGGAATGGTCATCGCGGGCGGGTGGGTGTGGATCGGCACGCGCTTAAGCCACAGGCGCAGCGCCTGGTAGTAGATCGCCAGCGCCACGCGCAGGCTCATCAGCGGATAGCGCAGCAGCAGCAGGCGGCGCAGTGCGCGGGCATCGAGAGGCTCGCGGTG
This sequence comes from Pseudomonadota bacterium, assembly GCA_963204845.1. Taxonomy (GTDB): domain Bacteria; phylum Pseudomonadota; class Gammaproteobacteria; order Pseudomonadales; family UBA5518; genus UBA5518. Next base: position 4,426 of record CAUJIL010000083.1, read on the forward strand.
CAGGCTCAAGGTGGCGTCGAACACCTTCTGTTCGCCCAGCAGGTTCTCCAGATGTATTCCCAGCCGTTCCCCGGGTGCACGCCCGGTCCAGCGGTAGCGCATGTCCATGGGGTTGAACGGCGAGACGTGGAACGTCTTGTCGAACTCCACCCGCAGCGGCTCGTTGCCGCTCACCGGGAGCACGTAGGCGTGGCGTTCGCGCCACGGCGTGTTGGTGACCTCCGCGACCACGGCGCGCAGCGTTTGCCCGTCGGCGTCGTAACAGAAGTAGCACGACAGCGGGTTCATCAGCACGCCGAAATAGCGCAGGTTCGCCAGCAGCAGCACCGGCCCGCCCGGGCGCTCGCCGGTGCGCTGGTACACCAGGTCGCGCACGCAGTCGGCCAGCGGCCGGGCCGGGTCGCCGTGGAAGTCGGCGCGACGGAACCAGCCGGGCGCGGGCGCACCCGCCGACCACAGGCGGCTGCCGGCGAACAGCTCGGGGATCCGCTCCACGTCGAGCAGCAGCATGCAGATCCGGTAGCGGAACGCATGGACTACCGGCAGGAAGCGCCGGTGGCGCAGCGCGCCGGTGTAGATCGCGCTGGGCGGGACCATCACCACGGCACTCCCAACGCGCTTGCGACGCGGCGGGCGCTCGCCACGCCGTCCTCGTGGAAGCCGTTCGCCCACCACGCGCCGCAGAACCAGGTGCGCCGGGTGCCGTTGATCTCGGCCCAGCGCTGCTGGGCGTCGATGCCGGCGAGCGTGAACACCGGGTGGCTGTAGCGGTAACGTCCGAGGATACGCGCCGGGTCGACCGCCGCCGTGGCGTTCAGCGTGACGCAGAAGGTGTGGCTCGACTCGATGCGCTGCAGGATGTTCATGTCGTAGGTCAGCACCGGCATTGCGGTCGCGTCGGCGCCGAGGTGGTAATTCCAGCTCGACCAGACCGTGCGCCGGCGTGGCAGCAGCCGCGTGTCGGTGTGCAGCACCACGTCGTTGTCCTGGTACGGAATCGCGCCGAGGATCGATTGCTCCCCGGCGGAGGCGTCGGCCAGCAGTTCCAGCGCCTGGTCGCTGTGGGTCGCCAGCACCACGTGGTCCACGTAGTCCACGTGCCCCGAACGCAGCTGGATGCGTGCACCCGACTCCGTGCGCAGGATGTGCTGCGCCGGATCGCCGGTACGGATCGCGCCGGCGAAGCGCGTCGTGAGCGGTTCCAGGTACGAACGCGAGCCGCCGCGGACGGTGCGCCATTGGGGCTGGTCGTTCACTGTCAGCAGCCCGTGGTTGTCGAAGAAGCGCACGAAGAACGCGAGCGGGAAGCGCTCCATCGCCTGCGTCCCGGCGGACCAGATCGCCGCGCCCATCGGGATCAGGTACCAGTCGCGGAACTCGCGCGAATAGCCGTGCTGGCGCAGGTAGTCGCCAAGCGGCATGCCGGGTGCGATGCGCCCGGCCGCGAGGTCGGCGGCGGCGTGGCGATTGAAGCGCAGGATGTCGCGCAGCATGCGCAGGAAACCCGGGCGCAGCAGGTTGCGGCGTTGCGCGAACAGCGTGGCCAGGCTGGTGCCGGCGTACTCGATGTCCTCGGCTTCGCCGCTGACGCTGAAACTCATCGTGGTCGGCTGCGAGGCGACGCCGAGTTCGTCGAGCAGGCGGATGAAGTTCGGGTAGGTACGGTCGTTGAAGACGATGAAGCCGGTGTCGATGGCGTGGTGCTCGCCGTCGACGTTCACATCGACCGTCGCGGTATGGCCGCCGATTCGGGCCTCGGCCTCGTAGACCACCACCTCGTGGGCGCGGCTCAGCAGCCATGCCGCGCTGAGACCCGATATGCCGGCTCCGACGATTCCGATCCTCATTGCGCCTCCTGCGTGTCGCGCTCCGTTATGGGGGCGGTGTACGCGATCACGGACGCCGCGGATCAGCGGATAGTTGCACCGACGGTCGCTGTGATCCGCCGCCGCAAGGCCCGCGTAGAACCGGCCATCAAAGCAATCCTGACCGGAGCTCAGCGATGCAGGCCCTGAATGTGGTGCCGTTCCCCGCCGATCGCGGTTTACACCGCGCCGGCAAGTCGCGATCATGGCAACCCATGAGCATATCCGTCGCGCCCCAGGAATCCGTAGCCGATGCGTGGACCGCTCGCCTCGAGGCCGTGGGGCGCGAACGCGACCGCCAGGCCTACGCCGAGATCTTCCGCCACTTCGCGCCGTTGCTGAAGTCCTTCGCGCTGTCCAGCCCCGGCATGTCGTCGAACGCGCTGGCCGAGGAACTGGTGCAGGAGGTGATGCTGAAGATCTGGAACCGGGCCTGCACCTACGACGCGTCGAAGGCGAGCGCCACCACCTGGATCTACACGCTCGCCCGCAACTGCCGCATCGACCTGCTGCGCAAGAAGCACCGCGTGCGCGAGGAGGTCGACGTCGACGAGCTGTGG
>CAUJIL010000084.1 GCA_963204845.1 Pseudomonadota bacterium
TCGTGGCCGACGTGAAGGGCGATCTCGCCGGACTCGCGCGCCCCGGAACCCCGAACGAGCGCATCGGCGCGCGCTGGCAGAAGATCGGCGTCGAGCCGCCGCCGTTCGCGGCCTGCCCGGTCGCGATCTGGGACGTCTATGGCGAGGCCGGCACACCGCTTCGGCTCAGCGTCTCGGAGCTCGGTCCGCAGATGCTCGCGCGCATGCTCGAACTGAACGAGACGCAGGAAGCGACGCTCGCGCTGGTATTCCGCTTCGCCGACGACGAGGGCCTGCTGCTGCTCGACATGGCGGACCTGAACACCACGCTGACGCATCTGCAGGCGAACGCGGGCCAGCTGGGCGCGGACTACGCCGCGCTGTCACGCCCGTCGATCGCCGCGATCCAGCGCCGCATGATGCTGCTGGAGAACGCCGGCGCTGCCGGCTTCTTCGGCGAGCCGGCGATCGCGCTGGCGGACCTGCTGCGCACCGGCGCCGACGGCCGCGGCGTGGTCAACCTGCTCGATGCGCGCAGGCTGATCAGCCAGCCGCGACTGTACACCAGCTTCCTGCTGTGGCTGATGTCCGAGCTGTTCGAGGAGTTGCCCGAGATCGGCGACCCGGACAAGCCGCGCATCGTCTTCTTCTTCGACGAGGCGCACCTGTTGTTCGATGGAGCCTCGCGGGCGCTGGCCGAGCGCGTCGAACAGGTCGTGCGGCTGATCCGCTCCAAGGGCGTGGGAATCTACTTCATCAGCCAGAGCCCGGGCGACCTGCCCGGCGACGTGCTGGCGCAGCTCGGCAACCGCGTGCAACACGCGCTGCGCGCGTACACGCCGGCGGAACAGAAAGCCGTGCGCGTGGCGGCGCGCTCGTTCCGCGTCAATCCCGCCTTCGACACCGAGGAGGTGATCTCGCACCTCGGCGTCGGCGAGGCGCTGGTTTCGACGCTGGACGAAAAGGGCGTGCCCTGCGTGGTGCAGCGCGCGCTGATCCGCCCGCCGTGTTCGCGCATGGGGCCGCTCGCCGACGACGAGCGACGCGCGGTGATCGCGGCCGACGCACTGAACGTGCGTTACGCACGGCCCCACGATCCGGTATCGGCCCACGAGGTGCTGCAACAGCGCGCGCGCGAAGCGGTTGCCGAGCGCCAGCGCCAGGAGCAGGAGCAGGAGCAGGAGCAGCAGGAGAAGCAGCAGGCCCGCGAACGCGAGACGCGCGAACGCTCCCCGCAGGCGCGGCGCTCGAATCGCCAGGGCGTCACCGAGACGCTGGTCAAGAGCGTGGTGCGCACCGTCGGCACCAGCCTGGGACGCAGCATCGTGCGCGGCATCCTCGGCTCGATCACGCGCAGCCGCTGAGCGCGCAGCGCGTCACCGCCAGCTGCTATCATGTGGCTCGCTTGCGTGCTCGCATTGCGGAGGTTGCGATGATCCGTCTGCTGGTCGTGCTGGCCGTCGTGGTGGTGCTGGCCTTCTACATGAACTATGCCTCGCACGACCCGGCCGGCGGCGCCGCAGAACCGCCCGAAGTCCGCTACGAGCGCGACACCCGGGATGCGCAGGCGCTCGAGCACGAGTTGCAGGAGCAGGCGCGCCAGCAGCTCGATGCAATCGACGCGGCGAACGACTGAGGCGCGCCGTTCTCACGGGAGACACATGAGTTCCATCACCTTCCCCTCGTCCTCGCGACGGGTTCTGTCGCGGCTCGTGATCGCCGCCGTGCTTGGCGTCGCGCTGCCGTGCGCGGCAGCGGCCCCCCGGCTGGAGACCATCGTCGTGACCGGTTCGCGTGCGCCCGAAGCGGCGCGCGATGTCGCCGCCAGCATCCGCGTGGTCGACCAGCAGGAACTGCGCCGCGTGCGCGCCCTGCACATCGCGGACTCGCTGGCGCGCGTGCCCGGCACCTGGATCACGCGCGGCAACGGCCAGGAGCACCTCACTGCGATCCGCTCGCCGGTGTTCACCGGCCCCGGCAGCTGCGGGGCGTTCTACTTCGCCGAGGACGGCCTGCGCCTGCGCCCCTCCGGGGTCTGCAACGTCAACGAGCTCGCCGAGGTGAATTACGAGCAGGCCGAACGCATCGAGGTGCTGCGCGGCCCCGGCACCGCGGTGCACGGCGGCAACGCGCAGCACGGCGTGATCAACGTGATCAGCATGGCGCCGCCGTCTGCGCGGGCAGCCAGCGTGAGCGTCGGCGGCGGCGCGAACGGCTATGCGCGGCTGCTCGCGAGCTACGGCGATGGCGATGCCGACGACGCCTGGCGCGTGAGCCTGAACACCACCCACGACGGCGGCTACAAGGACGCCTCGGGCTACGACCTGCAGAAGCTGAGCTACCGCCACGACCACCAGTGGTCGGGGCTCAGGCTGCAGTCGTTGCTCAGCCTCGGCAACCAGAACCAGGAGACCGCGGGCTTCGTGATCGGCGAGGATGCGTATCGCGACGGCGATCGGCTGCGCGAGAACCCGAACCCGGAAGCGTTTCGCGACAACCGCACCGCGCGCTGGTACGGGCGTTTCACGCTGGACGCGGCGGGTGGCGAGCTCGCGCTCACACCGTTCTGGCGCCATCAGCGCATGCGCTTCCTGCAGCATTTCCTGCTCGGCCAGCCGCTCGAGGACAACGGTTTCGACAGCGCCGGCTGGCAGGGCGAATGGCGCCGCCCGCTCGGTGAGCAGCTCGAGCTGCTGGCCGGCGCGGACGGCGAGTGGAGCGTGAGCACGCTGGAGCAAACGCAGGAACACGTGGTGACGACCAGCCGCGTGCTGCCGGCCGGCAAGCAGTACGACTACGAGGTCGAGGGCCGCAACGGCGCGCTGTTCGCGCAACTCGACTGGGAGCCGCGCGCCGGCACCCGTCTGCAGGCCGGTGCGCGCCTCGAGCACCAGCGTTACGACTACGACAACCGCATGATCGATGGCGCCACGCGCGAGGACGGCACGCCGTGCGGCAGCAGCGCGGTGCCGCTGCCGTGCCGTTACTCGCGTCCGGCCGACCGTCGCGACGAGTTCACCGAACCGGCGTTCAATCTGGGGCTGGTGCATGAAATCGGCCCCGTACAGCGGCTCTCGCTCGGCTACGCACACGGCTTTCGTCCACCGCAGTCCGCGGAGCTGTACCGCTTGCAGGCCGGGCAGCTGGTGGCCGACATCGACGCCGAGCGCATCGACAGCATCGAGGCCGGCTGGCGCGCCGACACCGGTACGCTCGCGCTCGCGCTGAGCGCGTGGGCGATGCGCAAGGACGACGTGATCTTCCAGGACAGCGAACGCCGCAACGTCGACAACGCGGCCACCGTGCATCACGGCATCGAGTACTCCCTGGCGTGGCGTTTCGCGCCCGGATGGCAGCTCGCGGCCGACGGCACGCGCGCGCTCCATCGCTACGACGACGACAGTCCGCTGCAGGGGCTGCCGCCCGGCACCGGCATCGCGGGCAACGAGATCGACACCGCCCCGCGCACGATGGCCTCGGTGCGCCTCGCGTGGGAACCGCGCGACGGCACCGCGATCGAGCTCGAGTGGCAACACATGGGCCGCTATTTCCTCGAGCCAACGCAGAGCCACGCCTACGACGGCCACGAGTTGCTGCATCTGCGGCTCGAGCACCGTCTGGCGCGCCATTGGGGTGTGTCGGTGCGCGTGCAGAACCTGGGCGACGAGCGCTACGCGGATCGCGCCGACTACGCGTTCGGGGAGTACCGCTATTTCATCGGCGAGCCGCGCAGCGTGTTCGTCGATCTGGACTGGCAGCTCTGAGCCGGCGATGAGCCGCCCTACCCGCGCCCTCGTCGACCTGGCCGCGCTGCGCCACAACGCGCAGCTCGCGCGCTCGCTGGCGCCCGCGGCGAGGCTGCTCGCGGTCGTGAAGTCCGACGGCTACGGGCACGGCGCGGTCGAGGTCGCGCGCGCGTTGCACGCGCATGCCGACGCGCTCGGCGTCGCCTGCATCGAGGAGGCGCAGGTGCTGCGCGCGGCGGGCCTGCGCGCACCGGTATTGCTGATGGAAGGCGTGTTCGAACCGGCCGAGCTCGCGATCGCGGCGCGCGAGAATTTCTGGCTGGTGGTCGAGAACACGCGCCAGATCGAGTGGCTTGAACGCACCCGCAGCTCGGTGCCGATAGGCGTGTGGATAAAGATCGATACCGGCATGAGCCGGCTGGGTTTCGCACCGCGGGAGCTGGGCGCGGTGCGGGCGCGGCTCGCAGCGATTCCCTCGGTTGCGCCCGGGATCGTGGTCGCTACGCACCTCGCCTGCGCGGACGAACCAGACCACGCGCTTACCCGCGCGCAGCTCGAACGCCTCGCGCAGGCCACCGCGGGCAGCGACGCGCAACTCAGCATCGCGAACTCGCCGGCGCTGCTCGCGTGGCCCCCGGCGCGCACCGGCTGGAGCCGCGTCGGTTACATGCTCTACGGCGGCTCGCCGTTCGCCCACACCGACCCGCTCACCGCCGGACTGCAGCCGGTGATGACGCTGGAATCGGTGATCTTGTCGCTGCGCGATCTCGCCCCCGGGGACAGCGCCGGTTACGGCGCGACGTGGACCGCACACCGGCCGACGCGGCTGGCGACCGTACCCATCGGTTACAGCGACGGATACCCGCGCAGCGCGGCCAACGGCACGCCAGTGCTGGTCGGCGGGCACCGTGCCACGCTGGCAGGACGGGTGTCGATGGACATGCTGATGGTCGATGTCAGCGAGGTGCCGGACGTGCACCCGGGCATGCCGGTGCAATTGTGGGGGCCGCAGCTCGGCGTCGACACGGTGGCCGCACACTGCGGCACCATCGGCTACGAACTGATGGTGCGCGTCTCGCCGCGCGTACCACGCGTCTACCGCTCGTAGACACTCCGGGCTGTGCCCGGACGTGAATTGTTCGGCCACAGGCCGAACCTACGCGGACACGTTCTTCCACGGACCGAACCTGCGCGGACATCGCTCGTAGGTCCGGGCTGTGCCCGGACATTCCTTGTTCGGCCACAGGCCGAACCTACGCGGACACGTTCGGCCACGGGCCGAACCTACGGACATCTCGGGCGACGGGCCGGACGATCATGGCTGCTCAGGTCCCCAGGATTGCCGTGCAGCGCGCGAGCTCCGCCGCGTCCGCTGCGTAATCGCGCTGGCACAGCGCTGCAAGCCGGTCGCGCGCCCGCGCGAGCACGCCCGCGCGCGCTCCCCCGGCCGCCCAGTCGCCGAGCGGCGCCGCGATGCCCGTGAGCGCGATGCGGTTGCGCCCGCTCAACGCCGCCGGCTGTGTCGCGAGTTCGTCGAACAGCGCCTCCACGGTGGCCTCGATCGCCGCCGCATCCTCCGGCCGCAACCGCAGCAGCGCGTCGAGCCAGCGTGCGCCCCACTGCACCCGCGTCGCCGGTCCGCGCGCCGCGCGCCACGCCCGCTCGCGCCACGCGAGCGCCTCCTCCACCCGACCGAGTCGCTCCGCGATACCGGCCAGGTCGGCCATCCAGTAGTAATCGAAGCCGCCGCTGTCGATCGCCGCACGCAGCAGCGCCATTGCGCGGTCTTCCTCGCCAACGTGCGCGAGTAGCGCCGCCGCGTCGTGCAGCAGCACGCTGCGGCCCTGCAGGTCGGACGTCGCACCGCTCAGGGCATCGACCTCGCGCAGCGCGCGCGCCCGCAGCCCGGGATCGACCTCCTCGCCCGCGAGCCGCAGCGTATCGGCTTGCGCATACAGCAGTGCGAGCCGCTGACTGCCGCTCGCCACGGGGAACTGCCGGGCGATCCAGTCGCGCCAGTCGCCGATCACGCGCGCGCGGGCGTCGGAACCCTCGTCGCTCAGTTGCGCGATCAGTTCGCCGAGCTCCCAGGCCAGGAAGTCGCTGTCCGCGCCCGCGTCCGCCAGCAGCGCATGCACCCGTGCGAGCGCGTCGTCGCGCACCACCGCATCGTCCGCCGCGCCATCGCGCGTCAGCGCGCGCAAGTACTCCTGCTGCAGCAGCGCGCGCTCGACGCCAAGCTCCGCCGGTGCCGCATCGGCGAGCCGCCGCAGCACCGCGCGCGCATCGCGCGGCCCCAGCGCCCGGCCGGCGTCCTGCGACCACGCATGGCTCGCGAGCAGGCGCCACTCGGTGTGACCGATAACCTCCCCACGGTCCAGATATGCCGCCAGGATGTCCGCCACCGGTGCGATGTGCTCGAGCGCCAGTTCCAGCACCTCGGCGTAGCGCGCCACGTCCGCGCCGCCGGGAATCCGGATCAGCTCACGTCCCGCGGGGTCGAACACGATCAGCGTGGGATAGCCTTGGGTGGCGAAGCGATCCTGCAGGGCCTGCGCCGCGGGCGCGTCACCGTCGATATAGACCGGGATGAACAGGCGGGTCCTGGCGATGAACGCCGGGTCGCGGAATACCGTGGACTTCAGCGCGTTGCACGGCGGACACCAGACCGCGCCCCAGTACAGGAAGACCGGTCGGTCGCTCGCGCGCGCAGCGGCGAACGCTTCGTCCACCGAACCCTCGAACCAGGCGATCGCGTCCGCGTCGCCGGCCCGGCAGCCGAGCGCGGCGAGCAGCGCGATCGCCAATGCCAGCGCGCGGGCGAACGCCGTCAACGGCCCTTGTAGACCGCGGCCCGCTTCTCGAGGTACGAGCGCGGTCCTTCCTGGGCATCCTCGGAATTGCGCACCTGCTGGAACAGCGCGTTCTCGAGCACGAAAGCCTTCTCGTGCTCCCACGCGCGCACCGCGATCTCTTTCGCGACGCGCACTGCGAGCGGCGCGTTCGCGGCGACGATCTCCGCGAGTTTCAGCGCCTCCTCCACCGCCTGCTCCGGACGATCGACCAGCCGGTTCACCAACCCCACGTCGTAGGCGCGCTCGGCCGAGATCGGCCGCCCGGTCAGCAGAATCTCCATCGAGATGTTCCATGGCACCGCCCGCGGCAAACGTACATGCGACCCACCGGCGGGGATCATACCCCAGCGCACCTCACCGAGCGCGAAGCTGGCGTTGCGCGAAGCCACGCACATGTCGGCGCCGAGGATCAGCTCCAGCGTCGCGAAACCGTTCACCGCGGTGATGATCGGCTTGAAGATGTCGCTGTAGACCCGCTTGGTCGGGTCGACGTTGATGCGGTAGCGCCCCGAGGTGATGGCGGGGATCATCGTGTCGAGGTCGCCGCCGGCGCACCACGCCTTGTCGCCGGTGCTGGCAAGCACCGCCACGCGCAGCTCCGGGTCGGCGTTGAAGTCGTCGAAACACGCGTAGAACGAATCGATCATCTCCGGCGTGAAGCAGTTGCGCGCCTCCGGACGATTGAAGGTCATGATCGCGATTGGTCCGCGTTTCTCGTACAGGAAGTGCTCCATTCCGGGCATGTCGATACTCCTCGTTCGGGTTGGGTCAGGGTCGGGGTGCGCTACTCAGGCGCGCCGGAACTTCGGCAGGGTCAGTGAATCGTCGACGCGTTCGAAGACGACCGCGACGGGCATCCCCCGCACCAGTTCCTCGGGTGGGCAGTCGATGACCCAGCTGATCATCCGCACGCCCTCCTCGAGTTCGATCATCGCCGGCGCATAAGGCAGCTGCTCGGCGAAGGCCGGGTGCATCGGCCGATGCACCACGGTCCACGTGAACAGGCGTCCGCGGCCGCTCGAGCGCGCCCATTCCCATTCCCAGGAACCGCAGTCGGCGCACATCAGCCGCGGTACGTGGCGCCAGGTGCCGCAGTTGCCGCACTGCTGGAACCGCAACTCGCCGCGCGCGCAGAAGTCGTAGAACTCCGCGGTCATCCCCTCCATGGTGGGTACCGGACGCTGGTAGGCGCTGGTCGTGCTCACGCGCTGTTCCTCCATTCGCTGAGTGGTACGGATGCCGGGTTCACGCGCCGAGGATGGCCACGCATCCGTCACCGAAATCGCCGAAGCCGGTCACCACGCCGATGCGCGCACCGCGCACCTGACGTGCGCCGGCATCGCCGCGCAACTGGCGCACGGCCTCGACGTAGTGATTCATGCCGAGGATGTGCGCCTCGGACAGCAGGCCGCCGTGCGTGTTCACCGGCAAGTCGCCACCGGGTTCGATGCGGCCTCCGGAGACGAAGTCACCGCCCTCCCCGCGCCGGCAGAAACCCATCTCCTCGAGCTGCTGGATCACCTGGAACGTGAACGGGTCGTAGATCTCGGCGAAATCCACGTCGGCGGGCCGGATTCCGGCCATGCCGAAGGCACGCGGCGCGGCATCGGTGACACCCAGATGGAACACGTCGCGGCGTGTCACGATGTCGTCGGCCGGGAACGGCTGGCCCTGCGCGATGCCGAGCAGCGTGACCGGCTTGCCCGGCAGGTCACGCGCGCGTTCGCGCGTGGTCACCACGAACGCACAGCCGCCGTCGGCCTCCAGCGAACAGTCGTAGAGCCGGTACGGATCGGCGATGATCGGCGCGTCCAGGTAGGTCTGCAGGTCGAGTGGCTTGTCCCGCAGCAGCGCGTTCGGATTCAGCGCCGCGTGCTTTCGTTGCGCGACCGCGACCGCACCCAGCTGCTCGGCACGCGTGCCGAACTCCATCATGTGCAGGCGCGCCATCATCGAGAACCACTGCACCGGCGCGGTCAGTCCGTGCGGGAAGTAGTAGTCGCGCGCGTTCATGCCACCGGACATCGTCTTCGGGTCCTGGACCACGATCTGGCGCACGCGCTTGCCCGAAAACCCGTACCAGCCACCGGTGACCAGGCAGTACTTCGCCAGCCCGCCACGCAGCGCATTGGCAGCGTTGGCCAGCGAGGCGCCGGGCCCGGCACCGCCCACGTGCGAGGTCGCCTGGTACGCGAGGTCGCGCACGCCCAGGTTGACCGCGAACTCCTCGGCGATGCTGAGACCGTAGAACGGCAGGATGGCGTCGATGTCGGCATTGCGCAGCCCGGCGTCGCGGATGGCCGCCTCGGCGGCCTGCAGTTCGACGCGCAACGGCAGCGTCGCGTCCGGCACGCCGCGCGTGAACGGCGTCTGGCCGATGCCGACGATGCAGATCTCCTGCGACTGTGGACTCATCGGTAGCACTCCTGCGGATATCTCTCTGCGGCGGGGTCGATCACGGGGCGGCGTTCAGCTGGGGATCTGCCACATCGGTGTCTTTGCCCAACCCTCTTCGTACGGCGTGTAGTAACGGAACCCGACCTTGAGCGATGCGATGCGCCACTCGCCGTCGACGCGGCGGAACACGTCCTCGTAGACCCCCATCGCCCACACCGCCTGGTTGTGCGGCTGGATCACCGTCTGCGCGGTCAGGTACCAGCTGCCGCGCGCGGTGTCGCCGTCGATCTCGACGATCGGGTTGTGCACCATGTGGGCGTTGAAGCTGGTCGCGGGTCCGACCAGGTTGCGGAAGAACCCGTCCATGATGCCGGAGCGCCCCTCGTAGCAGCCGAAAAAGCCGTAATCGCAGCGCGCATCCTCGGTCCACAAGCGCTCGAGCGCGTCCCAGTCGCCGGCATCGACGTGGCGGCAGTAGCGGTGCTTCAGTTGCTTCACTGCCTCGATGTCGAGCAGCAGACGGATGGCGGCGGTGTCGTCGACGGGCTGCTTCACTGGAGCCTCCTGATCGTCCTTATTGGTAAGGCTTCATTACTAGACGCCATCCTATGGTGGCGCGCAGCGGGTTGTCAACGACCGCCACCCGGCAATCAGCCGGCGCGGGCGCGCGCGATCGCGTCCCGCGCCGCGACGAAGCCGAAGGTGGTCGCCGGCCCCAGCGTCGAACCCGCTCCGGGATAGGTGCGCCCCATCACCGGCGCCGAGCAGTTGCCCGCCGCATACAGACCCGGAATCGCCTCGCGCGAGGCATCGAGGACGCGCGCGTGCTCGTCGACACTTAGTCCGCCCTTGGTACCCAGTTCACCGGGCCAGACCTCGAAGCCATAGAACGGCGGCTTCGCTATCAGCGCCAGGCAGGGATTCGGCGTCACGGACTTGTCGCCGAAGAAACGGTCGAAGGCGTTCTCGCCACGGTGGAACTCCTCGTCCACGCCGCTTTCCGCGTAGCGGTTCATGCGCTCCACGGTCGCGCGCAGGCCGCCGGCGTCGATGCCGAGCAGCGCCGCGAGTTCGTCGAGCGTGCCGGCCTTGCGGATGAAGCGCCGCCGGATCTCGCCGCGCACCATCCAGTCCGGTTGCTGGGCACCGGGCAGCAGCGGACCGCAGGGGTACTTGCGACGGAAGTCGGCGTCGAACACCAGGTAGGCCGGAATGCACGGGGAGTCATCGCGGTGGTTCGCGTACATCGCCTTGACGACGTCGTTGTAGGCGGCGGTCTCCCTGACGAAACGCTTGCCCAGCCGGTTCACGATCACGCCGCCCGGCAGCGATTTCTCGATCACCAGCATGCGCGCGCGCTCCTCGCCGGGGACCACCACGGTCGGACCCCACCACGCCTCGTCCATCAGTTCGAGCGCGGCGCCCGCCGCGCTCGCCATCGCGATCGCATCCCCGGTCGAATACGGGTTGCCGCAACTCCACTCCGCGCGCGTCGGCTGCGGCAGGAAGCGCTCGCGCAGCGCCTGGTTGTTGTCGAAGCCGCCGGTGGCGAGCAGCACCCCGAAGCGCGCGTGCACCGTGCAGTGCACGCCGCCACGCTCGATCACCGCGCCGCGGACGCGCCCGCTCTCGACCAGCAACTCCCGGGCAGGCGCGTTCAGCCACAACGGGACGCCGCGATCGGCGAGCGAGAGCCGCAGCGCGCCGATCAGCGCGTTGCCCATCGCGCAGCGCCGGTCACGCGGCGATCTGAGCCGCCACGCCACGTCGCCCAGGTACTCGCCCAGACGGCGCGCGAACAGCGTCATCCAGCCGGGAGAGCGGGTCAGGAAGGCCTGCGCCTCCGAGATCACCAGCGATATGCGGTTCATCACGAGTTCCTGCGGCGCCGTCTCGCGCATCGCGAGGAACTCGCTTTCCTCCAACTGGCGGGCATCGAAGGCCGACGCCTCGAGGCAACGGCCGCCCTCCTTGGCTCCCGGCACGTGCTGGTAGTAATCGGCGTAGTCAGGGACGATGTGCATGCGCAGACGGGTTCGCTCGCACAGGTAGCGTACGGCCTGCGGCGCATTGTCCAGGTACGCACGCATGCGCGCCTCGGGCACGTCCGCGCCCACGCAGCCCCGCATGTACTCCCAGGCTTCCTCGGGCGTGTCGGCAAATCCCGCCGCCGCCATCAGGTGGTTGTTCGGCACCCACAGGCCCCCGCCCGACATCGCCGACGATCCGCCGTAACGCGGACTCTTCTCGACCACCAGCACGCGCGCGCCGAGGTCGTGCGCGACGATCGCGCCCGCCAGCGCGGCCGCGCCACTGCCCACCACCAGGAAATCGACCTCGGTTTCAGCTTCGCATCTGTCCATCACTGGCTCTCCCGCCACCGCCCCGCAACGCACCGCCAACTCACCTTGATTCGACAGCGGCAGCATTCCGGGATTCCGTTGGCCGTCAGCATGCCTTACGATCAACTCCCGTTCATCCCCGATGCCGAACCGCCACCATGCCCAACTCCGACCTCGAACAGCAGGATCTGGACCACTACCGTCGCAACAACATCGGCCAGTCGCTGCTCGACGTCGCGAAGGACTTCCAGCGTTCTGCGTTGAAGAGCTTTTCCGCCAAGGGGCACCGGCAGTTGCAGGCCGCCCACCAGGCGGTCCTGTCCTCGCTGAACCTCGAGGGCACCCGCCTCACCGAACTCGCTGCCCGCGCCTCGATGACCAAACAGGCCATGGGGCAGCTGGTCGACGAGGTGGAACGGCTCGGGTACGTCGAGCGCATTCCCGACCCCACCGACGGCCGCGCCAAGATCGTGCGCTTCACGCGCAAGGGGCGACTGCTGATCAAGACTGGTACCGACATCGGCGAGAACATCCAGGCCCGCTACGCCAGGTTGATCGGCGAAAAGAAGATGGCACAGTTGCGCGAGCTGCTCGAGGAACTGCACCACCGCATCAAACACCCCTCGTAGGTTCGGCCTGTGACCGAACCTGTCCGGGCACAGCCCGGACCTACGGTCGAGCATTCCCCGTAGGTTCGGCCTGTGGCCGAACAATGCCATGCCCGCGAACCTGCCCGGGCATAGCCCGGACCACGATCTGTCCGGGCACAGCCCGGACCTACGCGTCGTCGCTGCCGTAGAGTTCGTCGAACACCGCGTACGCTTCGTCGACCATGTCGGAGACGATCTTGCGCGCCGGTTTCATCTCGTTGACGAAACCCACGCCCTGGCCGGCCGCCTCGGTCATGAACTCCTTGATGCCCCAGTCGAACGCCGACTGCTTCATCTTGCCGAACAGCATCAGCTGGTACGGCGCCGGCGCGGGCTTGGGCGCATCGGGGCGCGCCCACTCCTCGTGCCACTTGCTGTTCAGCGTGCGCATCGTGAAGCCGGACACGCAGGCGGAGAACGAGGTGTCGTCACTGGTCGCCTCGATCAGCCGCTCCTTCATCCGCATGTCGACATCGCTCTCGCGGCTGGCCAGCCACAGCGTGCCGGTCCACACGCCCGCCGCGCCGAGCGCGATGGCGCCGGCCAGGTGCCGGCCGGTGGTCACGCCGCCGGCAGCGATCACGGGCCGGTCCCCGGCGATCGCGCGCACCTGCGGCACGATCGAGAAGGTGCCCACGTTTCCGGTGTGACCCGCGGCGTCCATGCCCTGCGCGACGATCACGTCCACGCCCGCCTCGAGTTCGCGCTTCGCCTGGCGCTGCTTGCCGACCAGCCCCCAGACCTGCATGCCGCGCTCGTGCGCCGCCTTCACGAAGAAATCGGGGTTGCCCAGGCCCGAGGCCACTACCGGCACGCGCTCGTCGAGCACGACCTCGAGTTGCTTGCGCGGCGTCTCCTTCTCGATCCAGCCGAGGTCCCAGATCTCCGGCCGGCGCTTGGGCTCCGGAATGTTGTAACGACGCGCGATGTCGTCGGCGAAGGCCTGCTGCTCCGCGGGAATCCCCGCCAGCAGTTCCTCGGTGGTCGCCGAGGCCGGCACCGATGCGGGGAACACCAGGTCGACACCGAAGGGCTTGTCACCGATGCGCTCGCGCAGCCAGCGGATGTTGGCCGCGATCTGGTCGGGGGTCGACTGCGTCTGGCCCAGGACCGCAAAGGCGCCCGCGTTGATGACGGCCGCCGCCACGTCCTTGCAGTGCGTGAAGGCGACGATCGGGTACTCGATGCCGAGCGATTCGCACAGTTTGGTTCGCAATGGGTCTTTTCTGGCCAAGGTCGGAATCCTCCCGAATGAATGCTTGATCGCCAAGGTGCCGGTGCACCGCTTTATGGTCAGGGCGCTTGACAGTATTTCACGATCGACCGACGATGACAACGGCTGCGCGATCGGGCGCGGCCTGCCGGCGGAGGATGTGGATGAGGGCTCTGGACAAACTGCGGGTGGTGGACCTGTCGCGCCATGCGCCTGGTCCCTACGCGACGATGCTGCTCGCCGACCTCGGCGCCGACGTCATCTGCATCGAACAGCCCCCGGGCCAGGGTCGGCGCGTCGACGACGAGCTCGGGGTCGACCGCCGGGCCAAGCTGCACAATCCGGTCGGACGCAACAAGCGCTCGCTAGCGCTCGACCTGAAGCGCCCCGCCGCGCTCGACGCGTTCCTGCGCCTCGCACGCACGGCCGATGTCGTCGTCGAGGGCTTCCGGCCCGGCGTCGCGGCGCGTCTGGGGGTCGATTACGAGAGCGTGCGGGCGCTGAATCCGGACGTGATCTACTGCTCGGTGAGCGGCTACGGCCAGGACGGACCGTACCGCAACCACGTGGGGCACGACCTGAACTACATCAGCATCGCCGGCATCATGGGACTCACCGGCAACCGCGGCGGCGCGCCGGTGATCCCGCCGAACGTGATCGGCGACTACGCCGCCGGCGGGCTGTTCGCCGCGTTCTCGATCCTCGCCGCGGTGGTCGCACGCGCCAACGGCGCACCCGGGCAGTACATCGACATGGCAATGAGCGACGGTGCGCTGTCGCTGGCGAACCTCGCGGTGTGCGATTACCTGAGCAGCGGCGTCCCGCCGCGTCCGGGCGAGTACTTCCTGCTCGGCGGCCTGCCCTGCTACAACGTCTACCAGTGCGCCGACGGCAAATGGCTCAGCGTGGCGTGCATGGAACCGTGGTTCTGGGAACGGCTGTGCCGGCGCCTGGACTGCCCGCAGTTCATCGCCACCCAGTTCGACCCCGCGAACGCGGAGCCGATGTTCGCGCACCTGCGGGCGGCCTTCCGCACGCGCCCCCGCGATGCGTGGTTCGCCGAGCTGGCGGCCGACGAGATCTGCGCCACGCCGGTCTACGGCATCGAAGAGGCGATCCGTGACCCGCACAACCTCGCCCGCGGCATGCTGGTCGAACTCGAGGATCCGCAGTGCGGGCGCGTCACGCAGGTCGGCGTGGCGCCGAAGTTCTCGGCCACGCCGGGCAGTGTGCGCACGCTGGCGCCGACGCCCGGGCAGCATACGGTGGAGGTCCTGCGGGAGATCGGCTATGAAGATCACGAAATCGCCGGCCTCGGCGCCTGAACGCCGCCACGACGGGAACACGCCATGAGCATCGCCGCCCTCGAGGGAGTACGCGTCATCGAACTCGGTGCGGGCATTTCCGCCGCGTTCTGCGCGCGCGTGCTGGCCGACTACGGCGCCTCGGTGCTGAAGATCGAGCCACC
This sequence comes from Pseudomonadota bacterium, assembly GCA_963204845.1. Lineage (GTDB taxonomy): Bacteria > Pseudomonadota > Gammaproteobacteria > Pseudomonadales > UBA5518 > UBA5518. The sequence continues at coordinate 14,651 of CAUJIL010000084.1, forward strand.
GGACCGCGGTGATCTCGCGCGGCATTGGGGCCCCTTCCCGGGCGACACGCCGCATCCCGAGAAGAGCGGCACCTTCCTCGCACTGAACGCCGGCAAGCGTTCGGTCACGCTCGACGTGGGATCCACCGAGGGGCGCGAACTGCTGTTCGAACTGCTCGCCGACGCCGACGTGCTGGTCGAGAACAATCCGCCGGCCAGGATGCGCGACTGGGGGCTGGACTACGACGCGCTGGCCGGCCGCTTCCCGCGCCTGATCATGGTCTCGATCACCCCGTTCGGCCAGACCGGACCCTATGCCGACTGGAAGGGCTACGACCTGAACGCGTTCCACCTGACCGCGGCCGGCAGCCGGTACTGCGGCGCACCCGATCGCGAACCGCTCGAGCACGGCACCTTCTCGGCCGATTACTACGGCGGCTACGTCGGCGCGACCTGGGCGCTCGCCTCACTGTTCGCCCAGGACGAACTCGGCGGCGAACACCTCGACGTCTCGTGCGCGGAGGCGATCGCGGCCTCGTTCACCGGCTGCCAGAACATAGGCGACTTCGCCCAGAGCGGCACCATTGCCAAGCGCACCGGCGTGGGGATGGCGCTCGCCGCGCCCGCCACCATCCTGCCCTGCCGCGACGGGCACGTCTGGATGATGGCGCTCGAGACCGCGCAGTGGAAGGGCCTGGTGCACGCGATGGGCGATCCGGAGTGGGCCCAGCTCGAGCTGTTCGACAGCATGTTCACGCGCGCGCAGAACGCCGACCTGATCTACGCCATGATGACCGAGTGGACCGCCGGACTCGGCAAGCAGGAGATCATGGACCTCTGCCAGGCGAACGGCTGCCCCTCGACCGCCGTGTACACCATCGGTGACGCCGGTTCGCTGGCACATCTGCACGAGCGCGGCTATTTCGCCCGGCCCGAACACCCGCTGCTCGGGCCGGTGCGCATCCTCGGCGCGCCGGTCCACCTGCCCGAATCCCCGGGCGGCCCCGCACGCGCGGCACCGCTGCTGGGGCAGCACAACAGTGAAATCTACCGGGACCGGCTCGGGCTCGACGACACGCGCCTCGCGGCGCTGCACGCACGGGGCATCGTATGAACGCACGGCTGCCGCTGGCGGGAATCCGCGTCGCGAACTTCGGCTGGGGCTGGGCCGGACCGGTCACCGGCCAGACGCTGAGCCGTCTGGGGGCCGAGGTCTACAAGATCGAATCGCGCGCGCGCATCGACATCAACCGCACGATCCCGCCGTTCGCTCCCGGGCACGACCACGACCCCGACTGCGCGCTGCAGAACCACGCCGGGTGGGCGGGCAACGGCAGCATCACACTCGACCTGAAGCATCCGGAGGCGCAGGCGCTGGCGCGCGACTTCGTGGCGCACTGCGACGTGGTGGTCGAGAACTTCAGCCCCGGCGTCATGGACCGCCTCGGACTCGGGCACGAGCGGCTCGCCGAGCGCCGGCCGCAGCTGATCACGGTGTCGATGCCGGCCG
>CAUJIL010000085.1 GCA_963204845.1 Pseudomonadota bacterium
CGTGGCGCATCCGTGCGCCTTCGAGGACCTCGACGAGGCCAGCCGGCAATGGGAGCTCGCGCTGAACGTGAACGGGGTCGTCAACTGCTGCCAGGCGGTCGGTGTCGACATGCTGGCACGCGGCCAGGGATCGATCGTCAACATCTCGTCGAACTCCTCACTGGTCGGGGAGGCGGCCGCGAACGTGATCCACTACGGCGGCACCAAGGGGTTCGTGAACAGCTTCGGCAAGGCGCTGGCGTGGGAATGGGCGAAGAAAGGCGTGCGCGTGAACACGATCTGTCCCGGCTGGATCGTGCCCTACGAGGCATCCGACGTCGGCGAGGGCAGCTTCTGGAACCGTTTTGGCTTCGAGACGATGGGCAAACCCGACGATATGCAGCGCGCACTGCAGGAGGGTTCGCTGTTCAACATGAGCGGTCTGCCGATCCCGCGCCTCGGCAGGCCCGAGGACATCGCCTGGCTCACGATGTTCCTCGCCTCGGATCGCGCGAGCTACATCACGGGCCAGATGGTCAGCGTCAGCGGCGGCGCGTGGATGTTCTGAAGGCATTCACGCCGTCAGGAGGCGAAGATCGAGCGCAGATTCTCCCGCAGCCAGCCCAGGTCCGGGTCGCTGTCGCGCGCGGCGTGCCAGTACAGACGCACTTCCATCGTCTCGACCGTGTCCATGTCGCGCGGCATCGGCCACAGGCGCGTTCCGGGAAACGAGGACACGATCTGCCCGAGAGCGGCCCGCTGGGCGGTCAGCAACAGGCGTGACCCGGCGACCGCCTTGCACGCCGTCCAGTAATCCTGGCAGCGCAGCACGATCCGGCGCGCCAGGCGCAGGCGTTCGAATTCCAGGCTCACGAAATCGGTCCAGCGCTCGCTCGAGATCACCAGCACGTGATCCTGCTCGAGGTAGCTGCGCAGATCGAAACCGTCGCCGGCCGCCGGATGGTCGGCGCGCGCCATGATGGCCAGCCGCTCGTCGATCAACGGCTCGCTGCAGACCTGGGTGGAATGCGGGACCTGCATCTGGATCGCGGCATCGAGAACGTCCAACTATCGAGCGGAACGCTGCGCGCGGCGCTGTGGGCGCGCCACCTGACCGACGAGGAATACAACTCCTCCGGCATCAATTTCGGCGTGCTCGGACCGATCGCCGCGCAATACGGCGAACCGCGCACCTGGGGCATCGTGTAGGTCCGGGCTGTGCCCGGACAAATGTTCGGCCACAGGCCGAACCTACGCGGACACGTGTTCCGCCACAGGCCGAACCTACGGCGCGTAGACCAGCAAGGCGTTGCCGGGACGCAGGATCGAGCTCGCGCCCGAGGTGACGTAGACGGCACCGCGACCGATCACGACCGGGTACCCCGACACCTGCCCGCCGCGTGCGGTCGCCCCGCCCACGGCGGCGAATTCGACCCCGGTGTCGATCGCGCGCAGCAGGCTGCCGTCGCGCGTCGCGTAGACACGCAGATGCCCGTCCCAGGAACCGGTGAACACTGCGCCGGGAACCGCGGTGGGCGCCGCGACGAACGCCGCCAGACAGCCGTCGGCTCCCCACGCGCAGCGCGGATCGGGGCCCGCGACCCGCCACAGCACGGCGCCGGTCGCCGGGTCGAGTGCCGCCAGCCCACCCGGGCGATGCGGTGCGCGCACCTCGTCGTCCGACACCGGCACGTACAGCGCGGCGCCGTCGAACGCCATGCCGTACATCACACCGCCGAGGTCACCACCCAGCGCGACCCGCGTGCGCCACAGCTCCGCACCGCCACGATCGGGATCCAGCCCGTACACCCAGCCCCACTTCTGCCCTACCGCCAGCACCTCGCGACCTTCGCCCACCTGCAGGATCGACACCGACGTGCCCATCGAGAACAGGTTGCGGCAATCGGTCTGAGCGTGCGCCGCGCAGATCGCTTCGCGCTCGGCGGCTTCGGGCAGGAACTGCCGCTGCCAACGCCGCTCGCCGCTCTCCAGATCGTAGGCGATCACCGAGTACGGCCCCTGCGGATTCAGGAAGCCGTACTCCTCGGCGGTGCTCGCGTACACCAGACCCCGCTTCGCATCGATGGCGAGCGGTGTGTACGTCGCGGCACCGGCCGGGCCGAAACGTGGCGGGTCCGCATCCGGCGCCGAACGCAACACCGGCTCTTCGGCGATGTGATAGCGCTTCCACAGCAGGCGTCCGCTCACGAGATCGAGCGCTGCCACACCGCCACGCGAGGTACAGCAGGCGTGCGCGGGCTCGTGCGTCAGCGGGTCCTCGATGCCGGAAATCGGCACGTACACGCGCCCCGCGTGCACGGCCGGCGCCGCGGTGATGCGCGACAGCGCATGCTCCTCGACGCGCGTCGCCCACAGCGGCGCGCCGCTGCGCGCATCGAGCGCGGTCAGGGTGCTGTTGTCGTCGCCGAACAGCGCCACGACGCGCTCGCCGCCGCCGGCCTCCGGCACCGTCGCCAGCGTGACAGCACGCACCACGCGGCCTTCGACCGGGTGCGCCCAGCGGGTGCAGCCGGTCGCGGCATCGAGCGAGAGCACGTGCGTGCTCGCGGCGAGGTAGACGCGATTGCCTGCGAGACTGACCGGCCCCGCCGCGCGTCCCGGGTACGCGAAGCTCCAGCGCAGGCGCAGCTTCGGCACGCTGGCAGCGTCGATCCCGGCATCGGCGCGGTAGCGGAGGTTGCGCGGATCGGCCTGGATGCTGCTCCAGTCCGACGGATCGAGCACCACCTCGTCCAGAGGCTGTTTGCAGGCATTGGCCATCGGATCCACAGGCGGTTCCGCGTCACGGCCCGTCAGCAGCACCACCAGCGAACGGATCTGTTCGTCCGACAGTCCCTCGGCCATCGGCCGCATCGCGCCGGCACGCAGCGCGTGCAGCACGTTCTCCGGCGGGGTGTAGCGCAACGCCGCGCGTGGCGGCACGCGCCCCTGCGGTCGATCGTGGCATGAGGCGCACCGCGCTGCGTACATGTGCGCCGCCGGCGAGTCCTCGCCGGTACCACCGATCACGTTGCCGTGGGCGTCGAGCTGCACGGCCACGGCCGGCACACTGGCCGCTGCAAGCAGCAGTGCGACTCCGGCCAGGGCCGCTAGACGTGGTGCGCAACCTACTCGTGCCTGCATGGTGCGAGCGTCCTTCATGAGGAGATCAGTACACGTAACGCAGGTCGGCCCCGACGCTGCGCAGTTCGCGGTAGGTGTTGCTGGCGTACCCCAGCGCACCGAAGTCGATGCCGAACTCGCGCACCTCCTCGTTGCCGAGGTTGCGACCCCACAGCGCCACCGACAACTCGCCGCGCGACACCGGTATCTGCTGGAGCGTGAGGCGCGCGTTCCACAGCGTGTAGCTGTCGCTCGCGTCGTAAAGATTGAGTTGCGGCGCGAAGCTGCGCTCACCGGCGTAGGAGGCATCGACCTGCGCGACCACGGTGCCGAAGCTGCAGCGCGGAAAGGTGTACTGGACGATCATCGCCGCGGAATTTTCCGGTCCGCCGGTGGTGGTGCTGGCGTCGTCCGCGATGTCGGCGACCAGCGCCTCGCCGTCGTCACCGAACACCGGGAACCCGGTGACCGGGTCGTTCACGCTGGTGACGAAGCGTGTGTAGTCGATGTCGACGTACCCGTAGGCGAGGGTAAGCAGCAGGCTTTCGGTCGGTGCCGCGGTCAGATCGATCTCCACGCCGGTCGCCTCCGACGCGCCGGCATTGACGATCCGCGACGAGGCGCCCGCGCTGCCCGCCTCGAACTGCGACACCTGTCGATCGTCGTACTCGTAGTAGAAAATCGCTGCGTTCAGGCGCAGGCGGTTGTCCAGCCACTCGCTCTTGCCGCCGATTTCTCACGACTCGACGGTTTCCTCGTCGGCCGGTGTCTCGAAAGCGCTGGTGGTGGCCGCGCGGATGTTGAAGCCCCCGGCGCGGTAACCGCTCGCGTACTTCGCATAGACCATGACCGTGTCGCTCCAGTCGTAGGTCAACGTGAACGAGGGATTGAAATGATTCCACGAATCGTCGGCCGCCAGCGTCGCGAGCCCCACGTCGTTGAACAGGTTGTGCAGCGTCGTGGCCTTGTCGTCCACGCTCCAGCGCAGCCCGAGAATCGCCGTGAGGCGGTCGTTCATGCGGTAATCGAACTGGCCGTAGACGGCCCACGCATCGTTGTCGGTCGCATACTCGTAGTCCGGCGCGGTCGCCAGCACCACACTCTTGCCGAAGCACTCGCCGGCGCACAGGTAGGCCTGCGTGTCGGGATCCAGTTCACCGAAGGCGAGCGGTGCCGGAAGCGCGAAGCGCTGCGGATCCCGTTGCCGGCCCTCTTCGTGGAAGTAATAGACGCCCGCGTTGTAGCCGAAGCGCTCGTCGAACAGACGGCCCACGAACTGGAACTCCTGTGACCACTGCTCGTGCGTGTTGAACCCCGAGGAGACGAACGCCGGCACCAGGCTGCCGGCAGGAACCAGGCTACCGTCGAAGTCCGGCCCCAGCACGTCGGTGCCGTCGGTGGGAAAGTCCCCGAACGCCTGGCCTCCGTAGCGATTGTCGAATTCGCGCCACGACGAGATCGACTTCAGCGTCGCCGCCCCGAGATCGACGCTCACCGTCAGCGCGTGCCCGTCGATCTCGAGCGTCTGGTCCTTGCCGTCTTCGGCGTAAGGCAGGTGCCCGCGTCGCCGCGACGAAGCCGTTGCCTCCAGCCGCTCGTAATGCGGGCCACCGAGCATCACGTGCAGCGGCCGGACGTAGCTCATCTGGCTGAGGTTGGTGTTGGAGTCCTGCTGGTAATGGTCGTAGACGTAATCGGCCGTGACCGTGTCCGAGGGCGTCCAGCGCAGCGCGGCGCGCCAGGCCTGCTGGTCGTACTGGCCAAGATCACCGCCGGTGATACTGCTCTTGGCGAGCTCCCCGCGCTCACCGTGGATGAACGACAGCTTGGCGGCGAAATCGCCGAAAGCCCCGGTGTCCAGCGAGGTCGCGCTGCGCAACAGTTCCCGTTCACCGACCGTCAGTTCCTGGGTGAAGCCGAACTCGCGCCGCGGCTTCGCGGTCACCACGTTCACGGCACCACCGGTGGTGTTGCGCCCGTACAGCGTGCCCTGCGGCCCACGCAGCACCTCGATGCGCTCGAGGTCGACCACCTCGAACGCGGCGGCCGAACTGCGTCCCAGATACACCCCGTCGACGTAGATCCCCACCGTGGGATCCACCGCCAGCGACGGCTCGGCCGATGCCACACCGCGGATGCCGATCGCGTAGGCGTTCAGGCTGGCCGGGGTCTTGTCCATGCGCAGGTTCGGCGTGTAGGCCGCGATATCACCGCTCTCGATCACGCCGAGGGCGTCGAGCGTTTCGGCATCGAAAACCGAAAGCGCGATCGGTGTGTCCTGCAGGGATGCCTCGACGCGCTCGGCAGTGACGATGATTTCCTCGAGGCCGCCGGAGCCTTCCTGGGCACTTGCCTGTTGGGCAGCGATGGTGGCCGTTGCCGCCGAGATCGCAATTGCCAGAAATCGTGCCGGAGTGCTGGATCGAATCATCGCGGTGCTCCCTGGAATCGTTATCGGTAGATGTCGGGGGCAAAGATACATGACGATCGGCTTGTTCGCAAGACGTGTGTCCTGTTGGCAAGACATACGTCGTTTCATAGACTGCGTCGTGCGACGGGAGGCGGATCGACTCGTGCTCCCCGCCGCCCCGGCGTGACGATTCGCCGATCGCCCCCTAGAATCCCGCGCGACGTCAAACGGCCCAGCGCAGCACAAGGACAGTCCGACACCGCATGAAACGTGCACGCTTTCCCAGGGTCGCCGACACGGCGCACGAACGGCGCATCCACATCATCGAGGTGACCGCGGCACTGATCGCGCAAGAGGGCCTCGCCGGCATCTCGGTACGCGTGGTGGCGGAACACGCCGGGTGTTCACGCGGACTCGTCGAACACTATTTCCGGAGCAAGGCCGAACTGCTCGAGACCGCGAACCGCTGGGTCAACGAAACCTACCTCGAGCGCGTGGCGAGTGCGGTAGGCACACTCAGCGGCCTGGCGGCGCTGGAGGCTCGGCTGCGCCATCTGCTGCCGTACACCGGGCAGGTGCTGGACGAGTGGCGCGTGCGGCTGGAATTCTGGCGCCAGACAGGAACGAACTCCGCGCTCGCAGAGGACAACAACGAATCGTTCTACGCGGCGTACACACAGATTCTGGCGGACATGCGGCATGCGCAGGCGCACGGCGAGATCCCGGAGTCGGTGCCGGTGATCGAGGCGTCCGAACTCGTGCTGCTGCTCGTGATCGGCATCGCCACCGCCTGCGTCGGCAACGAATTGTTGCGGCAACCGCGGCCGCTGGACCGGCGGGTCGAGATGATCCTCGGCATGTTGAAGACCGGCGCCCTGGGAGCGCTGCGCGTGGGTGACCCCGAGATCGAGTACTGAAACTCCAACGGAGGCCCGGACCGAAATGTTCGCGTCCGGGCTTGGCCCCGACATTTGCGGGGAACCTGTTCGGCCACAGGCCGAACCTACGGACGTTCACCCGTAGGTCCGGGCTGTGCCCGGACATTTAGTTCGGCCACAGGCCGAACCTACGCGGACATTGTTCGGCCACAGGCCGAACCTGCGCGATCAGATCACCCCGATCCGCTGGGCAAGGCGCGCGGCCGGGATCAGCAGCCGGCGGATGATCAGGTGCTGCTTGCCCGGATCGTCGACCGGAGCCGGTTTCTCGAGCGGAAACGGCAGACGGTCCAGCCGATCGCCGGCCAGCGCTCCCGCGAACAGCATGCCGAGCAGCGGCGCCATCAGGTTGCCCCAGGCATTGAAGTGCATCAGTCCGAACACGCCGTCCCCGAGGTCGAACACGCCGGGAAACTCCACGTCGCGCAGCGCCACGCGCCCGGTCCAGTAATCGTCCATGCGGATGCCCATTTCCCGCGTTCCCGGCCAGGTGCGATGGATCCACGCGAGGTGGCGCGCGAAACTGCCGGCTGCATCGTCGGCGCGGGACACGCTCGGGATGCTCGAGACGATGATGCGTCCGTGCCGGTCGACGACCAGCGGATTCAGGTCGACCGGCTCCTGCGCCAGCGTCGCACCGCCGGGCATCACCAGCGCACGGGCCTCCGGCGACAGCGGACGGGTGGAGATTGCGTAGGCCGTCAGCGGATAGAAGTTATTGGTGAACTGCGGGACGATCGCGTTCGGGTACGCGTTGGTGCAGAACACCACGCGGTCGGCGATCACCGCACCGTGCGCCGTCGCGACGCGCCAGCGCGTCCCGGCCCGCGACAGCGCGAGCGCCTCGCTGTCGCCGAAGACCCGCGCACCGCGCGCGCGCGCGGCGGCGATCATGCCGTTGGTGAACAGGTACGGGTTCACGCGGCCGCCGGAACGGTACAGCACGCCGCGCGTGTAGTAGCGCGAGCCGGTCATCGCTTCCATGTCGGCATCCGCCAGGTACTCGACGCGCTGCCCGTGTTCGTCGCGCCAGTACACCGACGCGGCTTTCAGCGAGTCGAACACGCCGTCGCGGTTGGTCGCGTGCAGATAGCCCGCCTGCGTGGCGTCGCAATCGATGCCGTGGCGGCGCGCAAGGTCGAACGTGATGGTGTGGTGCTCGCGGAACACCTCGAGAAAGGCCTTGCCTCCGTCCGGAAAGCGCTCGAACACACTGCGGTCCTTGAGCGTCGGCAGCACGTGTCCGGCGTTGCGCCCCGAGGCGCCCCAGCCGGGCTGGCGCGCCTCGAGCACGATCACGTCGACGCCGGCCTCGGCCAGGTGCAGCGCCAGCGAACTGCCCGCCAGCCCCGCAACGACCACGACCACCGCCGCGTCCAGTTAACCCTCCAACCGGGGATGGCCTGGCAGCACGCCGCCCGGCGCGGTCCAGCCGCTGCTCGCTATCGGCGTTGCGCCCGCTTCGTGGGCCTCGACGCCCGCTTCGCCAGCTGCCACCGCGCTGCCCGCAGCGCCCCGATCGGCCGCATCGCAGCCGGCCAGCAGCGAGGAGCCGAGCAGCGTGGCGGAACCCCCGAGGAAATCGCGTCTTTTCATGGCATTCGCTTCCCGCAGCGGATCGTCCCTCACGCGGCGCAGTGTGGGGAAATGCCGGGTTGGCGCGCCAGTACCAGATGGCACCGGCCGGCCTATCCCAGCAACGCCAGACTGCGGTGCACCAGCCGCACCAGCTCGCTGCGGGTCCCGATGCCAGTCTTCGCGTAGATGCGTTTCGAGTAGCTGCGCACCGCGGACTCCGCCACCGCGAGCTGGCGCGCGGCGGCGGCCAGCGAAGCCCCGTCGGCGAGCAACAGCGTCAGGCGCGCCTCCTGCGGCGTGAGCCCGAACAGCCGCTCGACCAGTTCGCGCGACGATTGGCGGCCGGGCTGCAGCGCCTGCAGCGGCTGCGCCGGATCGGTGAGGTAGACGACCGCGCACGGTGCGTGCGCACCGCGGAACCAGCGCGCCTGCGCCAGCGGACGCACCAGCACGCCGAGCGCCGGCCCTGCGGTGAGCCCGAGTTGCAGCAGTTCCGCGCGTGGCGCGGCATCGCCATCGATCGCGATCGTCGCGGCGGAGCGCAACGCGCGGTCGAGTTCGCACTGCACGCCGGCACTGTCGGCACGCAGGCGCCCGTGCACGATCGCCAGTCCGGGCCGCGCCGCGAGGATCGCCGCCGCCACGCGGTTCGCGCGCAACACGCGCAGTTCGCCGTCGAGCAGCAGGATGCCGAGCGCGACGTGCTCGATGGCGTCCTCGTAGGCCGCGCACTCGGCCGCACGCGAGCGTTGCGCCGCGTGCAGTGCGAGCGCGCGCGCCAGGTGCGGCTGCAGCGTGCCGAGCAGGCCGGTGTGCGCGGTACCGAACGCGACGCCGTGCGTGCGCGCGCGCACGATGTCGATCCAGCCCTGCATCCCGCCCGGTTCCGCAAAGCCGGTGCGCAGGCAACTGCCGATGCCCAGCGCGGCCTCGAAACGCGCGAACTCCGGGCTACGCGGGGCCGCATCCAGCCGCAGCACCTGCCCCGGTCTCACCAGTTCGAGGCGGAACGGGTCCTCGTGCATGAAGTCGCGCCGGTAGATCGCCTCGGCGGCAGCCCAGTCGGTGTGATCGGACGGATCGCGTGCCATCACGTAGATGTCACTGACCCGCCCCCGCGGATGATGCAGCGTGATCGCGACGTTGCGCGCCTCGTACAGCACGCGCAGGCGCTCGGCAAAACCGCGCCACGGCTCCTCTTCCAGCGGCCCCTCGTAGAGCGCACCGACCAGCTCGAGCAATTCACCGGTCGCGGGAGGGAAGATGCCGGACGCGTTCATGCGGCGCCGTCGTCGGGCTCCCGTGGCGTGCCTTCGTCCGCTCGACCCTGCTCCACCGTCGCCACGCAGCGCCGGTAGCGGCGCACCACCTGCAGCAGGTTCCAGCCCAGCCAGCCGCAGGCGAGCGCGAACGCCAGTCCGGCGGGCAGCGCGAGCACCGGCCACAGCACGGCACCGGCGAGCAGCACCACCGCCAGCACGTGCGCGAACCACGGCCGCTGCGTCTCGTCATCGCGCAGGAACTGGTTCATCGACGGCACCCGCGTCTGTGCCAGTTGCTGCAGGTGCAGCCAGGCGAGGAACGGCACGATCTTGCACAGCATCCCGGCGATGAACGACACGAAGCCGCCAATGATCAGCAGCACGCCGACCAGCGGTGCCCACGCCGCGTGGCGCGCGAGCGCGGGGAACAGCGTGGCGCTCGCGACCATCGCCAGCGCGAGCACGCTGGCCGCCAGGCCGAACTGCCAGTACCGGTACGTTGCATCGGCCCTGGCGCGCCGCCG